>JANWXX010000110.1:0-5761 GCA_025057345.1 Polyangiaceae bacterium
TTGCCCCGGACACCCTCCTTCTCCCTGTTTCGTCTGGCCTCGGAGCCGTCTCCGGTCCCCACCCTCTCCGCTTTCCGCCGCTCCTGCGGTAGCAAGGTGCAGGTGATCCTCCACAGGTTCCACACCCCTAGGGAGAATCTGCCGCAGCAAGTGGGGCAGGGGTTCGCTCTCCTCGACGCATGGGCTGTGGGAGTGTTGCAGGATGGTGTGTTCATCGGGCAGTGGCAAGTTCAGCGAACTCGCCGTTCCCGAGAGCTCCCACAGGAATCGGGATGGCTCAAGGTGGCGCAAGGCCCGCTGGCAGTTCGTGCCTACGACCTGCTGGGGCGTGGGGTCACAGCAGAACTCTGATTCTGTCGGGAGGCAGAACTGCGCAACCGGGAAGCTCAGACTCCGAAAGGAGATTTATGACAAACCCGGTCCATCGCTCCTCAGCCCGACCTCTCTCCTACTACGAAGCCCTCTCGGAAGGCGCCAGCCTTACCTTCGCTGATAGCGTTCCCATCCAAGAACCTCCCGTTGAGCGAGTCACCCACAGCAAAGCCAACACTCTGAAAGCATTGGGAGGCGTTGCTATGCATGTCGGCAAGCATGCCCTTGCTCACAAGCTAGCCCGCAGTACAAACGCTACCTTCCGTGTAATTGGCTCGAGGGTGTTGGGCCCCGTGGCAGTCCTCTGGCTGATGTACGATGTCTTCAAGCTCATCTCTGGGCCACCTTCGATGAGTGATAACCAGAAGGCACGTGTTCGAGAACAGTTCTCCCAGGCGACCGTGCTGATGGCCAGAGATGCTCTCCCCCGAGAGTACGTCCAGGCCCGGGTCACCCACGAGGCTGCCGCTATGGCGAGGCTCCAAGATGCTATGGATCTCCTACGAATACGCCTCGGCTCCGCTGAGGAGGCGGATACAGCCATGGTCATGTTTCAGAAGCAGGTAGAGCAGTTTGCCTTTCAGGGCATGGAGTTCGCAGCCGCCTACGACCTTCGCTCCCCGAAGGCTTTGGATGCTCTGCTGGCCCGAGATGCTTCGTTCCGTGATCGCTTCCAGAGCGACCTAGCCTTCCAGGAAGGGGTCCGTGCCATGGTTTGGCTCGGTCAGAATCAGCCTGCGGAATTCGAGGCTCGCCTCTCCCTATTCGCCTCCCAAAAAGCCACGGTAACTGGTGCCCTGGCTCGGCCGTTGCAATGATAAGGGAGCATCATGACACAAGAAAACCCTTACCGAACCGCTTCTCCCACCTCGCCCTTTCGTCGTCCGGTTCAACGGGAGGACATCCTGCTGGTCACCGTAGGACTGGGTGCTTCTGCGCTACTCTGCATCGGTATGGCGCTGCTCCAGTGCGCGATTTGGTCCCGATGCAAGATCGTCATGCCCGATGGGATCTGGCTCCTTGGGGTCCAGCTCACTGGGGGAGCAGTGCTAGGATTCGGTGCGTACTGGAGCCTGCGAACCCACGGAATACCGGGAGTGGGTAGCATGAAATCGTTTCTGATATTGCTCCAGCTCTGCTGGATCCTCGCCCTGATGGTGATGTTGGGGGAGATGGAAGAAGACGGGCTAGTGGCGCCGGAAGCACAGCGGTGGGTACTCTCCTGGCTCGAAGATAATCCAGGGGGTCTGTCTAAGGTGATTGGGCTCGGAGTGGCGAGTTTGCTCAGCGCACACCTGCTGCCCTTGGTGCTCAGGAGATCTATCTGCAGAGAGATACCTCCAGCCCCGAGGGTCGCTCCTGGATGAGGTAACCCCACCGATGGCCTAACCAGTGCCAGAGCCGGAAAAGGGAGTACGCTTACAGCGGGAAGGAGCGCCGGATCTCGGTGACCAACCGGACGATCTGCTCTTGGAGATGGATATCCTTGGGAATGAAGCGAGTGATCCCTAGATGCTTGAGGAGCTGAATGTCATGCTCCTGTGCACTGGCACTGACAGAAACGATCTGGGTAGCGCTACCAATATCCAGGCCACGAAGGTGCATGGCGACTTCGATGCCATTGACCTTCGGCATTTGGAGGTCGAGAAGCAGGAGGTGGGGAGGGCGGGCACGAACTGCCTCAATGGCTGCCTCGCCATCCTCCACGATACGGATATCTGCATCCGGAGCCGCCTTCTTCACGTAGAACGCGAGGATTTTCTGGAGTTGCTTGTTGTCGTCGGCAATCAAAACCGAGAAGGAGAACGGCTCGCTGACGGCTCTGGATAGCTCAGGGGAGGGAGGGGGGGCGACAGGGATGGGGGAGGTAGGACGGGAAGTGGCTCCAGGGGGAGGGCGGGCAGCAGGAGGGTGCAGCTCGGCCTCGCGAATGGTCCGGAGCTGCCACTGTACTGCCTCGATGCTCTGAGGGCGTTCGTTTGGATCCTTCTGTAGGAGCGAGGAGAGCAGCGCTGCAAGTTTGGGAGGGGTATCCGGGCGCTGCTTACGAACGTCCGGGACTTCAACGGTCAGATGCTTCTCCCAGACATCCATGACATCCTCCGAGTTGAAGGGGACATCTCCGGTGAGCATTTCGTAGGCGACGATGCCGAAAGCGTAGAGGTCGACTAGGTGCCCGGCTCCAGGCTGTACTTCGTTGGAAATGGCCTCCGGGGCCATGTACTGGGGAGAGCCTGCTACGGTGGTTTGTCCGGCTACCTGAAATTCAGGGAGAAACAGGCCGAAATCCATAAGTACTAGACGATTACCGGGGGCAAGCATGATGTTAGCGGGCTTGATGTCCCGGTGGGCAACTCCAGCGCGGTGTACCGCCGTCAGCCCGTCAGCGATAGCGATGAGCAGGTCGAGTGCCTCCAGAATCGTTAGTACCTCGCCTCGGACGCGGCGTCGGTGTAGATGTACGTCCAGGGCGATGCCGTAGATACGCTCCATCACCACGTACTCAATGCCCTTGTGCTGACCGATCGCGTACACGGATACCATGCTCGGATGGCGAATAGCAGCCAGCGCCTGGGCCTCCTTCCGCACCGACTCACGGAGATCTGGCCAAGGAGCCTTGATAGCTACCCGACGGTTAAGCGGGATATCGTGAGCCTCAAACACTTGCCCCATCCCTCCGGCTCCCAGCACCGCTCGGATCTCGTAGGTATCGCTCAACACTTCGCCGATGGGGAAGATGTCCGTCACAGAAGACAAGGAAGAGAGAGAGCCCTTCACGGTCCGCTCAGAACGTCACACCGTGGGGGCTGACCTGCACCGGTTTCTTGGCGGATACCGGTGGAGGCGTCCTGGACAAGCTCGTGGTCGTCCCCGACGCTCCGATGAACGCTAGACCACCGAGAAACACCAACGCACCGCCTAGCAGCATGCTACCGCCAATGTACGTCCGGTCATCCCAGGGGCGTCGCCTCCCGGTGTCCTCTTCGGACAACTTCGTAGGCGCCAGGATCACTAGCCCCACCGCACTCAGGATCGGCCCTCCCCAGGCCATCACATGCCCTGCTGTCCTCAGCGCCGTGCTTCCCGTCTCCGCCTTGAGCGTGATGGGCTCGTCGGTCTTGGGGAACTTGAACCACTGGGAGCTTACCACCCCGTCCCCGTGGACCCGGTAGCCGTGCCGCCAATCCAGTGTTATGGTGCAAGGTCCCTCGCACACCGTCTTCCATCCGCTCTGCTCTCCTTTCTCCCAGCGCTCCAGTGTCGCTTTGGGGTTATCTGGCTGGAAGGTCACCAGCGGCCAGTTCGGGTTGATCGACGACGCCGGTGCACCCGCAGAGGCCGACGACGGGGCTGAAGCCGACGGTGCAAGAGGGATCTCCGTCGGGGCAGGAGCCGACGCGATAGACCCCGCGGATGTTGGTGTGGGTAGAGTCGCCGAGGTGGCTCCGGCAGGAGGATCTTGCGCTAGCACCGGACGCAATGCGCCCACTACCATCACCAAGGAGAGGACAGCAGACATGAAAACGCGAGCAGGAGCCACCATGGGAAACCTCAAGGTACTCCACATTGCTTCCCTGGAAAATCTCCCTTGTGCGCCGTCTCGCCTCGGCACACCAGGAGTCATAGTCAATTATGGTCGGAGTCTCAGATGGATACAACAGACCTACTGGGCCAACACGCCTGCAGAGCGGGGGCTCCCCGCGGGTCGATGTACCTCTGAGCGACAGCTTCCTCTCCCGGTACCACTGTTGGAGGTGATCGATGGGGTTCTTTGGATCTTTGACACCAACAGTTCCGGCGCGATTTGCCTGCGCAATCGCCGCATCGAGAGGGCAGAAATGCCAATGGAGGAGGCCGTGCCCCTGGGGCCCTTCATGCTGCGCGCCTGGCTGGAAGATGGGCCAAAGCCTATGGAGGCCGAGCTGGACCAGGCGAGGGGTTCCTCCGACCTCCGGCAGTTGGAGGCACTGACGCTCCGGGGAGGGGACTGGCTCCGAGCAGTGGCCTCCAATCCCCGAGCGTCGTCGTCCTTGCTGGACAGGCTGGCTAGGGTTCCGGACAGGATCACCTAAGCGATCACGGCCAACCCAAAGACATCCCCGCGCTTGCTCCTACACCTTGCCTCCTCCTATCCCGACGCATTTTGGAGCAATCCCCGGGTGGACATGCACCTGCTACACCCCTCCTACCTCACAAAGTTGACCCGCCACACTCTCGACTCGCTACTCGCTTCCCCTCGTGTCTCCGAGGCTCGCTGGAGGCACCTCCTCAGGCACCCGGAGCAGATTGTGCAGGAGTCCGCCAGGCGGGCACTGCGAGCCTACACACAACCGACTGACTGAACAAAGCGCCGACAGCAACCAGCCCCACAGCAAGGGGGCTGCTCGGCCCCTCACAGAGCACTCCTGACAATTCCGGTGCCTGAGACGATGTGAGTAGTGCAGCGAGAGCAATACGTTGCCGTTCACAATGAGAAGTGCAGCACCAAAGATCTGCCCCGGATCTGCCTCCAGCATGAGACGTTGCGTTGCAGCGAAGCGGTAGAGGCGATACGAGGCGCTCAGCCGCGCCATTCCCCCGGACCACTCTTGGCTATCTTCCAGGTTCTCTTATTTTTCATAGGGAACCTCCGGATATGAAGCAGCATTCGGATATCCTCCCTTCGTTGTGCGCTTTCCGGTACTGAGGCGAGGCCCGCCTGATCCAGGACACCGTCGCTTCGCGGGCTGGAGAGATCCGGTGGATGCTCGCTCTCTATGGCATACCGGACCTGCACCCTAGGCCCCGCAAAGAGGCCACCGCTGCGCCCCCGTACATGTAGCCAGCTTCTGCAGACTCCGTCGGTCGGAGTTCAGGGCAGCCGGCCTCCGCACGGGTGCTAACCAACAACGTGAGCTCCACAGCATTAGACCAGCGCCGCATGGGTGATCCTGGGAACACGACCACCGTAGAATGGTGAAGCCTCTCGATCCCCGCGAGTGCTTGCCAGACATCCTTGTCGTAGGCTTCCTGAGGGACCAAATGCAGGCGGGAGTAGCGGATCTGCGGCCGCTCTCCTGGCCCCGTGGTGCGCTCCACCATCAGGGAGGTTCCCTCCCCGCCAGCTCAGCAGAAGCACCACGCTTCGTAAGCACGCTGGAGGTTCTGATCCCGCGCTTCCGTCCACCTTGCAAATACCTGCCTGCTGGCAGCGCGACCTGAGCTGTCTCTCTCATTAAATCCATCCATTCTAGAATTGAAAATCATTTTTCTTGAAGGTGAAGGAGGGAGCCTTGCTCCGAGAGGAGTCTGGCTCTATGGGGCGCAGCACGGGCGTGGATTCTCGGCTACGCGGAATGCTTTGGATGACAGGAGCGAACGGCCTGTTCGCAGTGATGACGATCACGGC
>JANWXX010000110.1:5771-12602 GCA_025057345.1 Polyangiaceae bacterium
GGAGCACCCACTGGTCCACGGTAGCAGCGGCGCGGGCAGGGATTGGAGCACTGGTGGCGCTAGCCTTCGCGGTGGTGAGGAAGGCGCCTCTTGTACCGCGAGCTCGTGGGCTTTCCTGGGCCCGGAGCCTCCTGGGCACTGCGGCGATGCTAACGACCTTTTATGCGGTGGGTAGCGACGAGCTTGCGTTGGGGGACGCAGCTACCCTGTTTGCCACGGCACCGCTTTTCATCGCGATGCTCTCGCCGTGGGTGTTGGGGGAACCTACGGATCGAGCGCTGTGGTTGGTGTTGCTGGTTGCTTTCGGGGGTGCTGCGATCATTGCAGGGCCGCATCTGGCCTTTGGTAGCTTGCCAGCAGCGGCGGCGCTGGGGGCTGCGGTCTTCTCAGCACTGGCGATGATGTTCTTGCGGAAGATGCGCTCACGGGCAGGTAGGGAAGCTCCGGAGAGCACCGAAGCCATTGCTCTGCACTTCGGTGTGGTGGCCTTCCTGGTATTCCTAGGGATCAACCTGTTTTGCTTCCGGGCACCCACCGGTGAGGGGTGGCTATGGCTAGGGGCTACAGGTCTCTCGGGAGGTTTGGCGCAGCTTGCTATGACCCAGGCTTACGCACTCACAGAGGCCACTCGTCTCGGGGCGCTCAGCTATCTTGGGACCGTGCTGTCTCTGGTGGGATCTTTCTTGGTTCTTGGGGAACGGCCCACACCCTTGCAGGTGCTGGGCTCGCTCTTGGTCATCGGTGCGGGGACCGCCCTCGCGTGGCTCTCGGCTCGGAGCATCTCTGCACCCATGGTGGTGAAGAACTCTGTCTGAGGGGACTCAAAAGATCGGGCGTGGTGTCGCTCCGGAGGGGCTGTCACCGTGGGTAGGGGCCTTCTCGGTACTCTTTGCGCGCTTGTACCAGCCGGCTTCTAGGGCGATATCCCGAGGGCGAGCGCCGGTGGGGGCAGGGCTGTCGCCCCAAGTGCTGTAAGGGAGTCGGGATTCCGGGAGGCTGCCGGCGGATTTCAGATCCTTGAGAGGGCCTTCGACAGCCCCGTCGGAGCAGGCCGCCAAGAAGATGGCGCCGGCGCCGACCACCAGGAAGGCACGGAACGAGCGTGACATGGTCCGCACTCTATAGTGCAGCTTGGCTAAATCGAGAAGTGCCCCAGCAGCGGGCTGTGGTCCGAGAGACCTCGGAAGGGGCTCGCGGGGTCATCGAAGGGGTAGGAGCCCTCCAGATCCAACCACCGGAGCCCAGGTCCTGAGAAGAGGTGATCCAGGTGCATGCGGAACTGAAGGAACCCAGCGGTGGGGAAACGCTTGAGGGCTTCTATGTCACCCACCTGAGAGAGCAGTGGGTCGTGGAGCTGCCTCCCCCGGGTCATCTGTATATACACCGGCGAGCCTGGCAATGCGTTGAAATCTCCCGCGACAAGAAAGCGTTCGCTCGACCGCTTTGCATCGATGAACTCCTGAAGCTTCTTCACCTCCTCACATTGGTTAGGCCCATGCCCCATCCGCTCCGGGCGCCGCCAGAAGTTAGGGTCCAGGAACGAAGGCAGGCTCAGATGCGTGTTGAACACGTCGATCACCTGCCCACCTGCCTCGACTGCGAGATGAGCGCAGATCCTCGTCTGCTTGAGCCACGGCTTTTTCCCTGAGGGAGGTGCTGCATGGGAGCGACGCAGCCCCAACAGGTTGCGGTGGGTAATGTCGTGGGGCTCCCCGCCGTTGTGATGCACTACCCGAAGTGGATGTCTCACCAGGATCGCTAGACCTGTCGTATACAAGCTCACGGACTTCCCCAGCGCGTAGTTATGTGCTGGAAAGTAGTATCCCTCGTAGACATCGTGGCGACCTAGCCCTCGGAGCGCTTGGTGGAGTGCCTGCAGCAGCCGGTCGAGCTGGGTATCCTCGGGACGCTGGCGCGCATGGAGCAGCGTGGACCGAAGCGAGGCTGTCTCCACTTCTTGGAGGAGGATCAGATCCAGGGGAGGCTCCTGGCGAGCTATGGCCTGGGCGATCCCCTGGAGGGACCGCGCCGTGCTCGCCAGCCCCCGGGTCGCATGGCCGAAATAGCGCACATTGTACGTCATGATCCGGAGCCGGGTCATTCGGGAAAGCGTGCCAAGAAAGGCGTTTGGCAGGAAGTTCTAAAGTGACATTTTAGTTACAATCCAAGGGCGATGTCGCCACATGTTCGTTACATCCCCTGGGCTCTGGTTGCGCTGTTGGTGGTGCTGAATTGCGCGGATGAGGCAGCACAGAGATCACAGGAGCCGGTGCAACCCGGTGCACCGTCGTGCTTGCCGTTGTGTTTCGAGCCAGGGAGCAAGGATGGGCACTCGGATCCGTTGGGGGCGAAGATGGCGAGGCAGGCGCGGGCGGGGAGGATCCAGCACGAGGCCCAGATCGTCGTGGGGGAGGACGCGAAACAGCGGCCACGGGTGGGGGATTTCCTCCTGATCAATGACAAGATCGCGGTCTACATTGAGGACAAGAGACTGTCGGACGGGTATGCACCTTTCGGAGGGGAGATTTTGGCAGTGGATCGGGTAGGGGAGGATGGGCGTCCCGCAGGTGTATCGAAGTTTGGCGAGACGTTGCTGGCCATCTCCAAGGAGATCATCGATCCCGAGTCGGTGACAGTGCTGCGGGATGGCTCGGACGGAAAGGAAGCGGTGGTACGGGTGATGGGTCGGCTCAAGCCCATCCCATTCCTAGGGAATTTGGGGGCCCTCTTCCCCCGGACCTACGGCTTCCTAGCGATCCACGACTACATCCTTGAGCCTGGCTCAGAGCGGCTGAAGGTCCGTCTTGGACTAAGGAACGACGGGGAAGAAGACGCAGATCTCAAATTCGACGAGATGCATGGCTTCTTTCACTCAAGCAAAGGGCGGCTGTTTACCCCGGAAGCTGGCTACGGGGAGCCCAAGGGGCATGTGTCCTGGGCAGGCTTTGACGGAGGCGAATGGAGCTTTGCTTGGAGGCTCCCGGGAAGGAAGATGGAATATGCGATATCCATCAGCGGATTTCAGTACTTCCTCGGGGGCGGCAAGGCGGTTCCCGCAGGCAAGGAGGTGTTCTTTGACTACGTCGAGTTGATTGCAGGCGGGCCTCAATTGGATGGGTTGCTTGAGGCGATCCGTCGCGTCGATGGTGAGACTCCCTGGAGCGAACTCAAGGGGACCGTCTTCGAGGAGGATGGTGGCCCAGTGGCGGAGGCCTACGTCTACCTCGTGGCGGAGGACGGACGGCTGCTCAGCCGCACGGTAACCGATGCTCAGGGGAACTATACGATCCACGTTCCTCCAGGGGTCCCTGCGAAACTCATCCCCTCGAAGATCGGTTATCCGAAGCAGGCTGGCGTGGCTGCAGGAGGCTCCGGTGTACTGAAGCTCCCCCGAACCGCCACGGTGCAGGTGAAGGCCACCCGAGATACGGATGGAGCTGCCCTTCCAGTGAGGATCCAGGTGATCCCCCAGGTCGATTTGGGGGGAGATCCCCCAGCTGCCTGGGGAGAGGAACGACCGGCCGACGGCCGCTCTCATGTGGTCTTCGCCATGGATGGCCAAGCGACTCTTGCGGTGGCTCCTGGCGCCCATCGCATCCTTGTCAGCCGTGGCTACGAGTGGGAGATGGTGGACCACACCGTCGATGTGGAGGCTGGCCAGGTGATCACAATTGAGGCCAAACTCAACCACAGCGTCGATACGACCGGGGTCATGTGTGCTGACTTCCACATCCACTCGTTCCACTCTGCAGATTCGTCGGATCCAATCGAATACAAGGTCAAGGGAGCGTTGGCGGATGGCCTCGATATCCCAGTGTCAAGCGAGCACGAGTGGGTGGTGGACTTCCAGCCGGTGATCCAAAAACTCGGATTGACCCAATGGGCCTTTGGCGCACCCTCTGAGGAGTTGACTACCTTCACTTGGGGCCATTTTGGCGTGCTTCCGCTGCGCCCCCGGGCTGATCGGGTCAACATGGGGGCCATCAACTGGATCGGTAAGGAGCCACCGGCCTTTTTTGACGAGGTGCATGCTGGAGAAGACAGGCCAATTCTGATCGTCAATCATCCTAGCGGAGGTGGTTTTGCGGCCTACTTCTCTACAGCCGGACTGAATCGAGCCACCGGCAAGGGCAAGCCAGGCCTTTGGAGCGACCATTTCGAGGCCATCGAAGTCTACAACGATAGCGATCACGACGAGAATCGGACGCGATCTGTGGCAGACTGGTTCGCGCTGCTCAATACGGGGAGAAAGGTTTGGGCGGTGGGAAGCTCCGACAGCCACAAGCTTCGCACCAGCCCCGTCGGTTACCCCCGGAGCTGCATTTTCTTTGGCCACGACGACCCGGAAAAGCTCTCCCCGGAGATCCTCCGAGACGGCGTCGCCAGCGGCAACCTTGTGGTTAGCGGTGGCCTCACGATGACGGTGAGGGGGCCTGAGCAACAAGCTCCAGGGCAGACTATTTGGGCTGGAAACGACGAGGTCACCTTCACGATCGAGGTTCAAAGCCCAAGCTGGATCAAGGCCAAGGAGCTGGAGGTCATCGTTAACGGCGAAACCCTCCTGACCGAGGCACTCAAGCCCCAGGAGAGCACAAGTCCTGGGAAACGCTACCGCAACGAAGTGAAAGTGAAGCGCGATCTTGGCAAGGCCCACAATTGGGTGGTATTCCATGCCCGCGGCGAGGGGGATCTGTCTCCGCTGCATCCAGGCCGCCGCCCCTTTGCGGTGTCCAATCCCATATTTTTGCAGTGAGGGAAGGCGACTTCGGGCTAAGAAAGCTAGCGGGGAGGTGCTAAGAACTCCTTTCAAAACCGTTTTGCTCGGAAAAGTACGGGCTCCTTGCAAGAGGCTGGTTTGTGAAAGGATCTCTTTCCGCGTTGATAAGTATGGTGGACGTTCGTGGATCGTTGCCTAGTCATGCTTTGAGCTTCAGGGCTGCTGCCCCGGGCGCTGGCGGGGGGTGGTTCCCTAAATTCATCAGGGAACTTTCGGGCTGGTTGACTGGGGGCGTCTCACAGTCGACGCTGAGGATATGAGCGACTGCCTATTCTGCCGGATCGTCCGGGGCGAGATCCCGGCGAAGGTCGTCTATGAGAACGACCATGTGTTGGCATTCCATGACATCCAGCCGCAAGCACCGGTGCATACACTGGTGATTCCGAAAATCCATGTCGAGAGCCTGGCCCGGCTCGGGGCCCAGCAGCGAGAGCTGGCTGCTGAGCTGGTGCTTGGGGTCCAGCAGGTGGCCCGGCTCACCGGGGTCGAGAGCTCCGGCTACCGGACGGTAGCGAACACCGGGGCCCACGGAGGTCAGAGTGTCTTTCATTTGCACCTCCATGTGCTCGGGGGGCGTCCGCTGAGCTGGCCTCCGGGCTTAGCAGAGTTGGGGGAAGCGTGCGGGTACCCACCGGCAGGACACTTCGCGGGGCTGCGGTGGTCCTCGCTTGGGTGCTCTACGCTCGGGAAGGACAGGCGGACGAGGTGGCAACTCCGCCGGAGGAGACAGTAGCTGTAGCTTCGGTCAAGACCTCTCTTCGCTACGAGTTGGAGCGGATCGAGGTTCACGGAAACCTACGGACCCGAGAGCAGGTGGTGCTGCGCTACGTTCCTTTTCGACCGGGGCGGGTTTTGGACATGGACGATCCGGAGCTTGAGCTACTACGCTACCGGCTCTTGGGGACGGGCTTCTTCCGGACGGTATCCCTCTCGCTGAGAAAGGGGTCACGCCGGGGTGCTGTCGTGCTGCGGATCGACGTGGAGGAGCGAAATACCATTGTTGTCAATGATGTCTGGCTGGGGCTGAGTGCGACAGCCACAGACGAGGGGAAGACTCGACCCCTCTCCGCCTATGGCGGTGCGGACATAGCGGAAGCCAACCTGTTCGGTTCTGGAGTCACGCTAGGCGGTGCTTTTGCAGTAGCAGACGGGCAGTATGGGGTGAGGTTGAGATTCCTGGACCCTGCCTTCCGGGGGACGTCCTGGATGGCCCAAGCGATGCTGTTGCACGGGGTGGCCCGGGAGTTCTACGGCAACCGACAAGTGCGCTACGACGACCCGTTTGGAGGGGCCGAGCGGGTCGAGGACTTCGCCGTGGCGCGCTACACTCGCACCGGGGGGTTGCTCGGGGTAGGGAGGGATCTGTCGGTTTCCTCGCAGCTTTGGGCGGACTATCGGCTGGAACGGATCTCGGCACGTCTGCCCCTGGCTGCCTCCCACCTGCGAGGGATGGAACGGGAGCCACTCGTCTTCGATCTGGTTCCCGGAACGAGCTATCTATCGAGCTTGCGGCTTACCTTCGTCCACGACACCCGAGATGCACCTGTGCTACCCACCCGAGGCTGGCACCTGAGCTTGGCGGCGGACACCTCCCTGGCTCCCTTGGGTACCGGTTATCCTTACGAGAAGCTCCAACTCCGAGCGTTGCGCTGGTGGCCTCTGCCTTGGGGGCATGTGGCTCGCCTTGAGTTCTTCGTGGGAGCCATTGGGGGTGATGCACCCGTCTTCGAAAAATTTTACGTGGCCGATTTCAGTGACCTACTCCCGGATAGGGTGCTTGATCTGAACTTCGACCGGAGGCCCGCCCCCAATTTTTTCAAGACCGCGATTTCTGAGCTACGCACCGGGGAGTATGCCGGCCGATGGCTGGGAGAATACCGTATCCCCCTCTATCGAAGTAGCCGCGCCATCTATGGGGTCGATTTCTTCGGTCTGGCAGGGGTCTACTCCGTCGCATCTCGCCGGGATCTCGCGGATCCAGTGCGGGGCTTCTCCGGGCTGGCCAGGATACCCGTTGATTTGACGTTCAACGTGGGCTTGCGCATGGATACCAA
>JANWXX010000111.1 GCA_025057345.1 Polyangiaceae bacterium
AAGGACCAGCTCGCGGCTCGAATCCGTGCTCAATTCCCCGAAATAGACGCTTGCCTCGATACCAAAGAAACCCGCAAGCGTCTCGATCATGTGCTGCACTTCGCCGTGGATAACAAACTCCAAATCTCCACACCTCAGATCTTTCTCGGAGAATCCTTCACTCGTATCTGCAACGAAGATACAGACCTGGGCCTCCGCTACACCCTCAACGTCCTGGCCCCTCGCCTTGCAGAACCTTCCCCATGAAGCTAGCCCTGCCCCTCGGTTTCCTCGTCGGCGCTCTGTCCCTCGGCGCTTCACTTGCCTTCGTTCATCAGGAGGTCAGCGCCGCAGGTCGTCGCCTCACTGACCCAGTCCGTCGAGATCCACCTCTCCAGGTTGCCGTCGCTGATCATACAGAAGCTCCCTATTGCACGCCCCAGTTTAAGGAGGTTCTCCAACGGGTCATCCATGCCTGCGGCCTCGCTGGACAGGAGTCCCGCCGCGGCTGCCAACCGGCAGATGTGAAAACCCTCGCCAGCATCAGTGATGACGACTTCAACGCCCTCTTCACCCCCCTGGTCCAGCGCGGTGCCATCCTGTTGTTCGACGATGCTTCGGAAAAACTCGACGATGGTGCCCAAAAACTCCTCGCCGAGCGCTGGGAGGATCGGCGCGGCGCTCGCTACTTCCTTGTCGTCGCTCGCGCATCGAAAACTGGCTCTGCTGACATGAACCGGGCGCTGTCGCATAAACGAGCCAATTCCGTCCAATTCTACCTTCAAGAGCACTACAAATCGCAAGAACCAAACCTGGACAAGCAGATCGGTTTGCTCTGGCTCGGAAAGGAATTCGCCCAGCTCTCGAAGCAGTATTGCACCGATTGGACCAACTCCCGACCTGGCAAACCCTGCAACGACGAGGCAATCAACCGAAGCGCCTTCATCTCCTGGGTCGATTGCCGTCTCTGAGCCCCACCATGCCCCTCTCTCGCTTCCTCCGGGTTCTCCTCCTCGCAACTCTCCTCGGCTGCAATACCCCCTCCGAGAAATCGCTTCCCGACCCGCCCCAGGGCCGGCGTAGCGAGGTGGTCCAGGCCAAGAACACCCCTGCATCTTCTCCTCCCTCCCCTGTCCCATCCCCTCTCCGGGCCCCACGCCCCCCGGTATGCTCGTCTTCTCCTGCCGCCGCAGGTCGCTCCCTGCCGGGGGGGATACTCCCCCATCTTGCAGCTTCCGGTGCCCCACCGCTCCCAGGGCGCATCCCCACCGGCAACGGCCAGTGGACCTGGGTCAACCTCTGGGCCGCCTGGTGCAAGCCATGCAAAGAGGAAATTCCTCTACTCCGCGCCTGGGAAACCCAGCTTGCCTCCTCTCCTACACCTTTCCGTCTCGCCTTTCTCAGCCTAGACGACGACGAGCGACAAGCGCGGAAATTCCTCGAAGAACAGCCAACGACCGGGCTTCGGGCAAGCTGGTGGCTCCAGGAAGGCAAAGGCCGTATCGCCTGGCTAGAGGCCCTCCAGCTCCCTGAAGAGCCGCGCCTCCCGGTGCATCTGCTGTTCGACCCGCAGGGGGCACTACGATGCATCATCGACGGCGCTGTCGAACCCACAGACTTTGCCGCTATCCAGGCGCGTCTCGCACGACGCTGACGATGGAATCCTCGCTCCCTACTGGATTCTCAAGGAGGTTACCTGGAAACTTCAGATGCCCCTTGCACGGGCGTGGGGGGCAAGAAACCATCCTGCCTCATGCGAGCGGCATTCCTTGGCGTAGCGTTGGTGATCGGACTGGCGGCGTGTTCCTCGGCGGGCGGTGCGGGGGCGGACACCCCCCCCCAAAAGGGGGGAATAGGCCCTGGAACCACGGGAGGAAGCGGAGGCTCCTCCGGTCAAGGCGGCTCTACTGGCGAGGGTGGTTCCGGTGGTGGCGTCAACCTGGCGGGAAGCACAGGAGGCGGCGGCGAGAAGGTGTGCCAGGCCAAGGAAACCCCGGGAAAGCGTGTCCCTGCGGCCCTCCTCATCGTACTGGATCGGTCGGGTAGCATGACCGAGAACAACCGATGGTCCGAAGCGGTTTCGGCGCTCAACCAGATGCTTGCCACGGCCGACCCCGAGCTCAGCATGGGCATCGTGCGCTTCCCTGAGGGCACCCCCTCCTCCTGTGGACTCACCGACGTCGCCTGCCAGACCAACTTCGAGTGCACGGACATCAAGGATACCCCGAACGTCCCCGTGGGCCCCCTCAAGGAAACCAAAGCGCAGATCCAGAATCTGCTCGCCACGACAAAGCCCGATGGTGGGACTCCAACCCTCTGGGCACTCCGCAAGGCTTACAAGTACATGCGGCAGCTCCAAACCGACAGCGAGCGCTTTGTACTGCTGGTGACTGACGGGGTGCCAACCTTCGTGACACCGCCCTTCGGTGGTTTCCCAGAGATGGCAACCAACTGCGGGACCAAGGCCGAACTGGGCAAGGAAACCTCCGATGCCCGTAAGGGCAACCCCCCGGTCCGCACCTTTGTCATTGGTGCCCCCGGAAGCGAGGATGGGCTGGAGATCCTTTCAGGCCTCGCCCTCAACGGAGGAACCTGCCGCCCTGGCGGTACCCACAACAACTATACGTGCCATTACCAGATTGGCGCTGCCAACTTCGAAAAAGATTTGGCCGATACGCTGACGCAGATCGCCGGTTCCGTGAGCAACTGCACCTACGCCGTTCCAATCCCCAGCGGAGAGGAGGTAGATCCAGAAAAAGTCAATGTTGTAGTTACCACCAGTGAGGGCGAAACCGTTGTCCCCAAAGATACAACCCAGCAAGATGGCTGGAATTACACCGACGACACCAAGACCAAGATCGAAATCTTCGGCCCCCAGTGCGAAGCCATCAACAAGGGAACCTCTGCCACCGTCAAGATAGCTCTCGGCTGCCAGACCAAGGTGAAGTAGGACCAGGGCTGGAGGTATTCCCTCATGGCTATCCAGCGCAAGCCGACCACCCAGGCGAAGGCCGCCGTCCAGACCCATGAAACTGACGAGGTTCGTAAGGGGAAATTCGCCCTTGCCAGCAAGACCAAGGCCAAAAAGCAACAAAGCGAGCCGGCTATGTCTCCCGAGGAAGAACGAGCGCTGTTGCGCCTGCTCGCCATCCTAGAAACTGGCTTCCTCGCCACCATGGCCGACGGCGTCGTCGAACCCTCCGAGTTCGATAATCTCGGCACTAACTTCGCTGTCTGGCTTGAGCAAGACCTCACGGGGGATGACCTGCGGGAAATTCTCGAAGGCTTCCTCCAACACCTCCGCGAGGATGGTATCAATGGTCGCTTGAGCTACCTTGCTCAAACCCTCGACAAGCCCTCCCGTCGTGTGGCCTTCGACTTCGCAGCGATGCTCTCCGCCTGCGACGGGGATGTGGCCGAGGAGGAACTCGGGATGCTAGAAGGCATCGCCGCTGCCTTCGAAATCCCGAAAAAAGAGGCACAAAAGCGCTTCAATGAGATGTGTCGGTTGGTACTTAGCGGCGAGTGAGTTCCCCACTGGCCCTACCGTCGCTCGCAGTGCTGCACCCCCCGCTGCACCACCAGTACTACCACCCCCCCCTCGACCCCGTACCAGCCCCCCTCCACTCGTCTCCTCTCCATCTGCACCCAAGCTTCTCCCTCCGCACTGTCCCTGTACCTCCTTAGCCTGCACGCTGGCTCCCTTCCCTGCAGTGCCTCTAATGCCGTATAGGAGGACTGCCATTGGTGGAGGCAATTTTGGCACTACCCTACACAAGCAGGAAAATCGCAGTCACCAACCAAGGGAGAAGTGCGCTGCCTGTGGTCGCCCCTTCGCCTGGCGGAAGAAATGGCAACGCTGCTGGGAGCAAGTGAAGTACTGCTCCCAGGCCTGCTAGCGCAAGAAGTCTCCCGGCTCTTGAGCGGGAGCTGTGACCGGGAAGTCACCGGCTTGTGATACGCTCCGAACCATCATGCACTCTCGGGTCTTTCTTCTGGCTGCCTCTCTTGCAGCTTGGATACTCGTTTCCTGCTCCCTCCCCGAGTATGTCTATGATGACGAGGCCTTTGCCAGGGCACGCGCTGCTGGAGGCCCTCCTGACCAGGGTAGTGCTGGTTACAATGGACAAGGTGGCATCACCAGAGGAGGCAATGGAGGTACAACGGCAGGGAATGAGGAAGGCAACCCAGGAGCCGGGGGAACCCAAGCCGGGGTCGCGGGAACACAGGGGGGGATCGCAGCGGATGGGGGAAGCACTGGGGCATCTGCAGGAGCAGCAGGGGAGGAAGCTGGTGGACTAGGGGGCTCCGCAGGTACCGACGCAGGAAGCTCTGGAGGTACCTACGCCGGAAGTTCCGGATATGGAGGTAGTGGCGATGCAGGTAGTCAAGGTGGCATAAGCGGTCAGGGAGGCACCGGGGGCATGAGTGGCTCCAGCGGTTCCGGCGGAGCAGGAGCAGGAGGTATCTCAGGGACAGAGGCCGGAGGTAGCAGCGGCGCAGACACAGGTGGGGGAAGCGGGGGGGATAGCGGCTCTCCCGGCACCGGAGGGATGGAGGCAGGTGGCGAAGCAGGTCAGAGCGGGAACGGCGGCCCAGCAGGACAAGGTGGAACCGCTGGGATGAGTGGCGCCGGAGGGGCTTCGGGAGCGGGAGACGGCAGTACCTGCACCGTGCTTGGATGTATCGGAAGCGCCGGTACACGCAAGGGATGCAAGAACCCTGAAACCATCGGTAGGCTCGCTGCCGCACAAGGATTCACCGTATCCGGCAAGACCTGCAACGCCAGCAACACTGCTCCGAATATCGGTGGTGACTGCTGGAACTTTGGCAAAGACCACACCTTCCGCATCTACCTCCGGGTTGGGGACAAGGTGACTCCTACGCTCAAGACTGGCTCCCAGTGCCCAGACGCCACGAGTTGGGATAGTGTGCTCATCGTCCGTTACGCTGGAAGCTGCACCGATCAGCAAAACTGCAACGAGCTGGTTCAGTGCAAGAGTGGCGACAGCTACCATGCGTTCACCGCTACCAAGGAAGGCTGGTACTTCCTC
The DNA here is from genome assembly GCA_025057345.1 of Polyangiaceae bacterium. Taxonomy (GTDB): domain Bacteria; phylum Myxococcota_A; class Polyangia; order Polyangiales; family Polyangiaceae; genus JANWXX01. The sequence goes on from JANWXX010000111.1 coordinate 5,034, forward strand.
ATCGTGGACGGTCGTACTTCCGCCTTCGACGACAGCGGAAGCTATGAGCTGACCGTCCAACTTGATTGCGCTGAACCTGGTTGCGGCTGCTTATCCTCCCAAGGATCTCAACCAGCCCAGCTGCTCTTTCATACCATCCTCCAGCCTCACTTGAGGCTGGAACCCAAGCTCCCGGGCTGCCAGGTCAATCCTCATGTGATAATCCCGTCGCTCCTTCTGCCTAGCTACCCTCCTCGGCTCCCCATCCATCCCGGCAACCTTCAAGGCAGTCCTGGCCAGCTTCAGAATAGAGTGTTCCTCACCATCCGCGATGTTAAAAATTCCAGATCCTCCATACTTGACTGCTAGCTCAATCGCAAGGGCAGCATCGCGCACATGAAGTTGATCCCGGGTATCCGCCCCATCCCCTGCGATGACCGGATACTCACCACAGGAGACCGCGCGGAGAAAATTGGGGAGTGCCCGCGACGTCACCTCCCCGGGACCATAGATGGCCGGCATCCGTAGGGATACTCCACGGATTCCCTCCTCTGCCGTCAACGAGCAGAGGTGATCCTCCCCGGAGAGTTTGGTAGCCCCATAGTCGGTCAGCGGATTCACCCGGGTTCGCTCCGTGATGGGGTTTTCGCTTACGTTACCGTAGACCTCGAACGTGGAAGCGTAAATCACCGCCGATGCTTTTGCTTTCTTCGCAGCTTCAAAGGCCCGCATGGACCCCAGAGTGTTGACCTCGATCAAACGGCGACGATCGGCCAGGGTCGTGGCAGCTGTGGCCGGCGGATGCCAGGCAGCCAAGTGGACCAGAACCCCCCCCGGACCAAGTGCTTCTGCCAGAAGATCAACGCAACCATCCTCAGCCACATCCGCCGCCAAAGTAGCAACGGAGATCGGCGGATGAGCGTAGGGAGGTTCCGGTGGTTTACCCGACCGGGATACAGCGAAGACCGCGTGACCCGCCGAGGCGAGGCGGTGGACGACCTGGCGGCCGAGGTGGCCAGTAGCCCCTGTAACGAGAATCTTCAAGACAACCTCACGCAGAAGTAAGCACCCGGGGGGCCGGGCAAAAGCGAACCGTATCAGCAGGATCAGCACCGGCTTGGAGCCAGCGCGCCTCCCAAGAGATGCCCTCCCGCAGAGGGGTAGGTTCATAGCCTAGAAGCTCTCGCGAGCGGGTCAGATCGAAGGACTGATCCAGCCACCACTTGGGAGGGTGCGTCGGGTCTAGCTCCGGGGCGAGGGGCTTCCCGCCGAGGAGCTCAGAAACCACTTCGCAGCAGACCTGGGCAGTTTCCAGAATGGTCCGAGCACACTCCCCAGCGGCATGGAAAGCCCCCCTTACCCTGCGCAGTGCGGCTTCTGCCAGACAAAACGAGAGATCGTAGGCTAGCACATCATCCCGAAGGCTCTTCCCGTCGCCATGCACAACCGGATTCTTGCCTGCAAGACCTGCCTTGAGAAAGAGAGGGATCGCATTGTGAAGGTGTTGCCCAGGGCCATAGATGCAGGTGGGTCGGACGATCGCGTAGGCCCCCCCCAAGCGTGCCGACGACAGGGCTAGGAGTCGCTCCGCCAGCGACTTGGCCGAACCGTAGGAATGGGGGTCAGGACGCTGCGGAGGCAGCTCCGGGTCGATGGGAAGCGAAGCCGGAGGACCATAAGTTTTGTAGGTCGAGCAGTAGACATGGTGAGGGATCGACCCTCGGGCGGACAGAGACTCCCAGAGACGGACAGGAACCTCAGCAATGACACGCAGATTCCTCCGGGCGAAGGCGTCTACGCTGGAACCGCGCGTAATCGTGGCAGCCATGGATATCAGCGCATCGACAGAACCCACGGCAGCTGCCAGTGCATCCGTATCCAGATCCGGGGCAGAGAGATCTATCTCGATCTCAGCCCCAGTTCCCGGGCGGTCGACACCAATCACCTCGCAGCGACGGGCGACCAGGGCAGCCCGTAGATGCTTACCTACAAAGCCCTGGGAGCCAGTGACCAGAACCCGCGCCATCAGGCCCCCGAACTCCCGTTCGAGGTGTTGGTACGAAGCACCCCACCAGATTTTTGAAAATCGATCTTGACCTTGGAAATACTCGCAAGCCGCTTCCCGGTGCGTACCATCTCGATACCATCGACAAACTCGACATCGATCTTCAGATCATGGCCCAAGTGCCGACGAATAAGCGCTTTGCACTCATCGAGCACATCGTCCGAGTAGCGGCTCCCCTTAACCACTCGGAATCGGATCGCCCCAACCTCTTCTTGAACAATCTGGAACTGCCTCAAGGCATAGTCGTACTCTTTGAGGGCGTGAGCGAAAAAGGTTCCAGGAACCCAGCGTTGATCTGTCCCCTGGATGATCGACTGAACGCGCCCTTGGATCTCACCAATCCTCGGTAGCCCCCGGCCGCAAGTGGAGGGCTCCCAAGAAACCCCTTGGGCTAGATCCCCAATCCTGTAACGGAGGAACGGGAGACAACGGTTGTTCAAATCCGTAATGACCACCTCTCCCACCTCGTCCGGACGAGCAGGACGACCATCTACCAAGACCTCGACGATGTACCCCTCGGCTACGATCAGGTGCCCGTTGTGCGCATCGCTCTCATAAGCAATCCCGGAGAATTCCCGGCTTCCGTACTTGTCAAAGACCTTGCACCCAAAGGCCCCCTCAATCAGCTCGCGGCTCTTGCGAGGGAGCGTCTGGGCACTACTCATCAACGCTTTGGGCCGAAACGAAAGCCCTCCCCGCGCCCGAATAAACTGGGCAATGTAGTCGAATGCCTCGGCATAGCCATCAATCAGCACTGGCCTCTTCTCGCAGAGCAACTGGATCATCTCCTCCAGCTTCTCGTTAGTCATGTCGAAGATGGGCACATACGTCCGGTTGGCGAAGAGGGCATCCGCATGCTCCTGGAGCGCCTGGGACCGGGACATCCCTAGGGTTTGGTGCCACAATCTGACCGTCGGATCACCGAAGCGGTAACCCGTCCACTCCTGCGAGCGCAACGTAGCAGCCCAGCGAAACTCAAGCTGCTCCCGGTCTGCGTAGCAAACAAAGGGCTCACCGGTGCTCCCAGAAGTAGAGATCTTCAGGATGTTCTTGTGATCTACCCCCTCTGCCATGATATCGAAGTGCAGGTGATTGCGTACGTCGTCTTTGGTCAGCAAGGGTAGCTTGTGCAGATCCTCTTGGCCGCGGATGTCCTCCGGCCGCACCTTCGCCTCCTGCATCCGGCGTCGGTAGTAGGGCACAGAGCGGTAGGCATGGCGCACCAGCCGCCTCAGCTTCTCGTCTTGGAGTTCGCGGATCTGCGCCGGTGTCATCCACTGGGTTGCGTTGAGCGTCTCGTAATAGCGCTCCACGTTCCGGGTAATCATCCAATGGGTTTGTTCGAAGGTGCTCATGTAAGCGCGCCAGCGAACCGGACGCGCCGCCCGAGAGGGGGGCTCCGTCATCTCAACCCCGTGCTTGGCGAGAAATTGCCTCGCCACATCGTGGGGCTCGGTAGCGACCCGATACTCCCAGATCGCCTTCCCTAGATCAATCATGCTACGGGCTGCCGCACGATAGGCCTGCCCATCCAAAAAGCTCTTGCCTTGCTTCCGGCTCTCGAACAGGGTTTCCACCTCCCGATACGAGTAGCCCTTGGCATGGGCTGCCACCATGATGAACGACTGCCAGTAATAGTATTTGCCCTGATAGGTGAGCAGATCCTGCATCACTTCCCGAGCGCAGCAGACAAATCCTGATTTGTTGTCTTGCAGATTCATCCCGAAGGAGCGGTTGAGCAGAAAGTTGAACCCGCGGCTCAAGTGGTAGCGCGTCCCTTTCTCTCGCCCCACAGGGCTGCGCCAACCCTGCACCACGTCGACACTCTGCTCCATCAGCACCCGGTAGAGCCGCAGGATATCCTCAGGGCGGTATTGGAGATCCGAGTCAATGATGGCTACATGGGCCCCGCGGGCCGCCTCGGTACCCGTGCGCCACCCCGCGGCAATCCCCTGGTTCTTCCGGTGAAACTGCCCCACCACCCGCCCCGGGTGTGCCGCCATCTGCTCTCGGATCACCCGCGCCGTGCCATCCTGCGAGGCGTCATCGACCAGGATGAGCTCACCGTCGATCTCCCCCATTTGAAAGACTTTGAGTACACGCTCGACAAGCTCAGGGATATTTGCCTCCTCGTTGTAGCACGGAGCAATGACGGAGAGCTGCAGCAGGGAGGAAGAGTTGGTTTCGTTCATAGCCAAAGAACCTTCGAGGGGCGTCTATACCAGGGAAGACCACCCCCTGCCAACGCACGTTCCTTGCACCAGAGCCATCGCGAAGAGCAAGCGCATCCCGGATGGATCTGATAAACCCGCCCTGTGCCCGAGTCCGACGCAGCGACCACCGTCTCCCGTCCCTCTCGCGGGAACCTCCTCGTCAAGATTGCCGCCTCTCTCTTCCTGGCAGGCTGCTTCTTCTGGGTTTTCCGCCACGGCGGTTTGCCGCTGCTCCCAGCGCCCAACACCACCACCCACCTCGTCTGGCCTCTGCTCCCCCTACAGATCCTCGCTCTCCTCGTTGTCATCACCTTCCGTACCTACCGGTGGCGCCACCTCCTCGAACCTCTCGGAGGTCTCCCCATACGCCGGATGTTCGGAATCAGCCTCGTCGGGTTTGCTTACATCGCCTTCGTACCCTTTCGTATGGGTGAGTTTGCCCGACCTTACATGGTTTCTCGTGCAAGCTCCATTACCTTCACCCAGGCGACCGGAACCATCGCTGCCGAGCGGATCATCGACGGCCTCCTCGTCTCCTTCCTGCTCCTGCTGGGGCTCCTCACCTCGGAACATCTCCCTCAATTCCCTGACCGCCTCGGCAAACTCCCCCTCCCCGTTGCCGCGATCCCTAGGGCAACCTACAGCGCCCTAGCCCTCTTTACCGCTGCATTCCTCGCCATGGGCATCTTCTACTGGGCTCGTACCTTGGCCCGACGCCTTACCCAGGCTGTCTTTGGCTGGATCTCCCCCCGACTCGCTAGCTTCCTTACCGAGAAGGTCGAACGGGTGGCCGATGGCCTCAAATTCCTCCCCTCGACTCGCAGCAGCCTCCCCTACCTCCGCGACACCCTTCTCTACTGGTTCCTCTGCATCCTCTACACTTGGCTCGCCCTCCGGAGCTGCAGCCTGGATGCCTCATTCTCCCAAGCCATCGTCATCCTCGGGGTCGTAGGCTTGGGCATCCTGGTCCCGTCCGGTCCTGGTTTCTTCGGCAGCTTCCAGCTCGCCTCGTATTGCGGCCTCGCCATGTTCTTCCCCGAGGAGATCGTGCTCTCCCGAGGCTCTCTCTACGTGTTTCTCACCTATACCATCCAGCACATAGTCAACCTCCTTGGACTTCTGCTCGGACTCTGGTTCCTCAAGTCCCCTCCTTCCCAAGAGAACCACCTGTGAACGGTGCTTTCCTCTCCCCTTCCGAGTGCCATCGAAGGCTGCTGCCATCAGCAGGTACCCTCGCGTTTCGAGGGCAAGCTCTTGGCCCCTGGCGCCGCGCTCTCCGTGGAGTCCTCCGGCGCCGCCTTGGGATGGACCGCATGCCTAGCCCGAGTCCTCTCCACGTGCGGCACCTCTGGCGACGTGTACTTCCCCAAGGCACTGTAGAGAAAATCCTATTCCGAGCGGAGCCAGGAGCCGACATCCCGGCGTATGTTTGCATTCCCCAAGGTACCAAGGGGCGGCTCCCTTGGATGATCTGCCTCCAGGGACATTCTACCGGGATGCACAATTCCATCGGCCTTGACCCGGAGGAGCAACATCCTATCTCCGTAGAAGGAGATCGGGACTTCGCTCTTGGTTGCCTACAGCGAGGGGTCGCCGCCCTTGCCATTGAGCAGCGCTCCTTGGGGCAGCGCAGGGAGAAGAAACAGCAACGCATCAGCTACCACAACAGCTGCCACGACGCAGCCATGAGGGCGCTGATGCTGGGACGCACCTTGCTAGGCGAGCGTGTCTACGATGTGGGGCGCGCCCTGGCTTACTTGCGGACACGCGACGACGTCGATCCAACCAAGATTGGCATCCTCGGCAACTCCGGCGGTGGTACTGTCGCCTGCTATGCTGCGGCGCTACTCCCGGGGCTCCGCCTCCTGGTAGCCTCTTGCTGCTTCTGCACCTTTCGGGATTCGATCCTGTCGATCCACCACTGCACCGACAATTACGTCCCCGGGCTCGCCCTGGTGGCAGACCTTCCGGATATCGTCGGGCTGTTTGCTCCGAATCCTGCAATAATCATCGCAGGCAAGGATGATCCGATCTTTCCTCTGCATGGAGTGCAAGAAGCCCACAGAAAGCTGCGGAAAATCTACCAAGCAGCAGGAGCCCCCGGCGCCTGTCCTCTGGTCGTGGGACCAGAGGGGCACCGCTTCTATGCCGAACTAGGCTGGCGTGAGGTGCTTCGGGTGTGGTTAAGTGACCATCTGAGGTAAACGCTTGTCCCGCACTACGGAATTCAACCGCCAGTTTCATGACGAATTCTGGCAGAATTGCCCTGATTTCAGCAAGTACAACCCGGGGGTGCTTCATCGCCGTCGACGCATCTCCCATCTGCTCCGTTCGATCCAGTTTGATTCCCTCCTGGATGTGGGCTGCGGGGATGGAGAGAACCTCCTCTGGCTACGAAGCATCCTGCCAACGTACGTCCGCTTTCACGGCGTCGACCTCTCCTCAGAAACCGTCGAGGCCAATCGAAAGCGACTCCCTTTCGCCTCCTTCGACACCCTCAATCTGGCCCAGGATGCCTTGCCTTGCCAGTTCGATGCGGTGCTCTGCACCGAGGTTCTTGAACACATCGATGACCAGCCCAGGGCCATGGCCAACCTGGCAGCGATGATCGCCCCCCGCGGACACCTCGTACTCACCTGCCCAACGGGTAAGATCCACGCAACCGAGAAGAGCTTCGGGCATGTCCACCACCCTACCCCTCAGCAACTACGGCGCCTCATCGAGGAAAGCGGGCTCCGGCTGGTTTCCCTAGAGAACTGGGGCTGGCCTCTCTACACCGCGATGAAGTATGCCACCAACCTCAACCCCACTTGGGCACTGAAGAACTTTGCCACCAAGGCATACGATACGCGAGCTAAGCTTATTTCTCGGGTCCTCTACCTAGGGAACTTTGCCAACCTTCCTTCTTGCCCCCTCGGCTGCCAGCTCTTCGCCTTGGCCTACAAGCCTTCCTGAGCCTCGCACCTCACCCCCTGCAGAGACTATCGACACGGTCCTGCGGTCGAGTAGAGTGCCCCCCTCGATGCGCTCCTTGCCGCTTTCCTTGGCCCCGAGCACACCACTGCTCCCACGCGCCGACGACGGTGGCCCTGGTGAGCCTTATCCTTCCTCCAATCAGTTCCCCTGGTCTCACCTCGCCCTCTCCCTCGCGCTCCTCGCGATCGCCGGCGCTTCGTTCGGCCTGTTCCTGGCCACGTTGAGCCTCCCAGGGGATAGCATGGAGGCGCTCTTCCAGAAAAATTCCCTCCCGAAGCCTTTTCGCAACGCTCTGCTCCAGTCCGTATTGTTCGG
>JANWXX010000112.1 GCA_025057345.1 Polyangiaceae bacterium
CACGCCAACAGGACGGGGCGTCGACCCAGGAAAGGCGAAGGCTAGCTTGTCAGCCCAGCCCGCATAATAAAAGAAATGCGCTGCAGCCAGGGGGATGTCGACGTCACGACTCTCCTTGATAGGCTTGCCACCGTCTAGGCTCTCGACCACTGCCAGCTCCCTGGCTTTCTCTTGGATACGACGAGCGATACGGTAGATGTACTTTCCCCGCTCAATAGGCTTCATGCGCGACCAAACCCCCTCGTAAGCGCGGCGAGCAGCCTGGACGGCGGCATCCACATCCGCCTCACTGGCTTCTGCGATTTCAGCGAGCTTGGCCTCGGTGCTAGGGCTGATGGTGTCGAAGTAGCGACCGCTGCGGGGTGGCTGCCAAACTCCATTGATGAACAGATCGTAGCGAGGTTTGATCTTGATATGGTCGGTTGCTTCGGGGGCCGGGGCGTAGGACCAGGCAGCACCGAAATCAAGGGTCGGGACCACTGCCCCTGCAAGTTCATGGGTCATGCTCATGGGTCAATCCTTGGAGAAGTAATCCTGCCCCTGGTAGGCACCGGTGCGCTCCTTCTCAAGCTGCATCAATACGTCGTTCAGTAGTGTGCTGGCGCCAAAGCGGAAAAGATCCGGAGTGAGCCATGCGTCACCAAGGGTTTCCTTGACCAGCACGAGGTAGTGGAGCGCCTGCTTAGCAGTACGGATCCCGCCTGCCGGCTTCATACCGATGCGGCGCCCGGTGGTGTAATAGAAATCGCGAATGGCTTCCAACATCACCAGCGTGACCGCCGGAGTTGCCGCAGGGGTGATCTTACCGGTAGAGGTCTTGATAAAGTCTGCCCCTGCTGCCATCGCCAGATCGCTAGCATGGCGCACGGTATCGTAGGTACCCAGCTCACCGGTTTCCAGGATGACCTTCAGGTGAGCCGCACCGCAGACCTCCTTGGTCCGAGCAATCTCGTCGTAGACCCGAGCGTACTCTCCCGCCAGCATCGCTCCCCGATCGATCACCATATCGATCTCATCTGCACCGAATTCGACAGCACGCCGAACATCCTCCAACTTGATCGGTAGCGGCGAAAGGCCGCTTGGGAAGGCAGTTGCTACTGAGGCAACACGAACGCCGCTCCCCCGGAGCACCTCCACCGCCACCGGAACCATGTTGGGATAGACACATACCGCGCCCACCGGCCCAATGGTGGGGTCGCTCTCCATCGGCCGGAGTGCTTTAGCGCAGAGGGAGCGAACTTTCCCAGGGGAGTCCTTGCCCTCCAAGGTGGTAAGATCCATCATGCGAACCGCGAGCTTCAACCCGGTAACTTTCGCCTCCTTTTTGATGCTCCGTTTTCCAAGGGCTGCCGCACGCTCTTCGACGTACACTTGATCGACGGGAGGTGAACGGAACGGCAGGGCGTAACTACCTCGAAGGGAGGTTACCGTAGTCATGGGATGAACCAAACTAACACGGTTCTCCCTCTCGACCCCAGGGCTCACCGTATCAGCATCGCGGGTACCTCCAAGCTGAGCGGCCCCGGAGGCGCCTCTGCCTCGAAGATTGCCCCACGGCGATCCGTCACCCCGTGACGAACCCAGCGATCGGCGAACCGCAGCGCAAAGGGCGCTTCGGGGGCGGGCGTACTCTTGCCGTCAGGGACCACCAGCACCACTACGGGCTCTCCAGGGCCTGTCAACTCGCTTCCCCCTGAGCATCGCCGCGCCACCGAACCGTAAGGATCCTCCCGGCGGCATCGGGAGAGGGCTCGACGGTCTTGCTCCGGCTGGGAAGATGCTACACCCAGGAGAAGATGGGCTGCAGCCGCCCGAACGATAGGCGACGGATCTAGCACCAGCAATTTGCGCTCCAGATCCCCTCCCCGGTCGCAGCGGATTCCTGCCGCATGCAGCCCTGCCAGTGCCCCCGCTCGTACAGAGGGGCGGCCATCTTGGAGCGCAGAGCACAGAAGAGATTTGGCTGAATCCAGTGCGCCTAGCCGGCCAGCAATCCGCCCGGTTGACACCAGTGCGTTGGCAGCAACTGCCACGCTTGGATCTACTGCCAGCTTGCTCAATGCCTCTAGATCCTCGCTCCCCCCGAAACTCCCCAAGGACCAAGCCGCGTTGGCCCGTACCCCCGCGTCGGGATCCGCCAGCAACCTCCGAAGCGTTTCCCTCCCCTCGCTATGCCCTCCCAACGCCTCGGCAGCCTTACGCCTGTCTGCAGCCTCAGGGCTGATCGCCACCTTATACAGAATCCGGAGCGCTTCCGGGCTTGTTGAGCGTCCGAGTCCTTCTAGAAGTGCATCCCGAGTGGCACCCTCCAGGGTTGGCAGCAAAGCGCCAACCCTTTCCAACAGATGCAGCGAGGTAACCCGACCGAGCGCCCCTGCCAGCGCCGTCGCTAGTGCTCCTCGATCCTGCTGCTGAGCTAGGGTTAGGCGCTCCAACAACATAGGAACCTCAGCCTCCCCCCCTACCAGCGCCAAGGCGGCCCCGGCCCGCGCTCTCACCATCGCTTCCTCGCTGTCAAGAGCCAGGAGCAAGGGACCTGTTTCGGAGGCACTTCCCAGCAGCCCCAAAGCCTCAATGGCAGCCAGCCGCAGCGTCGGCGAAGCGACCAGGGGTGCCACGATCTTCGCAGCACGAGGGGAGCCAGTGGCCCCTAGCAGGCGCACCAGCTGCGCACGCTCGCCTGGTGGCAGTTTCCCGTTGTTCAGCGCTGCGGCGAGGGGGTCCACCGCCTGCCCCTGGATAGTTTTCCGGTCCAACAGGACACTCAGGGTCCGGCGAGCCTCGGCCCGCACCGCTACCGAGCGATCCTCCAGCAGCTCAAGCACCGCCGGAATCGCCCCAGGATCGCGCAACGCCCGAAGCGCCCGGAGCACCGCTGGCGCCGGGATAGCCCCTCGCCGCAAAGCCGCTAGGAGCGGCTCCCTTGCCTCGACGGCTTGGAGCATCCCGAGTGCCTCCGCAGCCCCCATACCTGCTCGCTCAGAAGGAGGTGCCGCAAGCACCCCCAGCAACAACGCCGTTGCTTTACGCCCTGCCAGCACCAGTGCATCCTGGGCGGGAGTATCGCCTACTTCGTCATGATCCAAGGCTCGGACCAGCACCTCCAGGGCTTTCGGTGTCCCGATGCGTCCCAGGGACTCCAGGGCTGCCCGGCGGATGACAGGAGGTTGCTGAGGTTCCATCATCGGGATAAGTGCCGGAATCGCCGCAGGATCACCCAACAAACCCAAGGAACCGATCGCATCTACCCGCACCTCCAAGCCCACATCCCGAAGTGCGAGGATCAGCGCGTTAGTAGCCCTCTTGTCTCCCAGCTCCCCCAGCGCCCGCACTACCGCTCGTCTCACTTCGGGGGCGGTATCCTGCACCTTGCCCGCTAGGGGGACCACCGCGCGGTCATCTCCCAGCTTCCATAGAGCATCTACCACGGCCGCACGGACTTCCGGGGCAGGATCATCCAGATGTCCAAGCAGCGCTGCAACCCCATCGACCACCCCTGCATTCCCCAGGGCCACTGCAGCCGCCTGGCGTACGCGCAGATCGGCATCCCCCAGCGCCCTCGCTACCGAGGGGATTCCTTGCACGGATACCCCGCTTCGCAGTGCCTGACAGGCAGCCAGCCGCAGCCGTGCATCCTGCTCACTTAGCCACCGAAGCACCCGCTCCTCGGGTGCCGGGAGCCGGTGAGCCAAGAGTGCCGCAACCGACGCCAACCTCACCTCCGGGTCTGGATCTTCGATGGCCTTGGACAACAAGCTGCTAGCGACCCTCGCCGGAAGTGAGGCCAGCCGTGCAGCCGCCGCACGGCGCTCTGAAACCTCACTCGACTCAAGCTGGCGAGCTACCCGGTCAATCTCCGTGGGCCACACCCCTCCCCAGGCAGGCGCAGCGGCAAGCCCCAGCAACAGCGCAGCGATAACGTAAAACCTCACCCCCGCTTCCCAGAGGCAGGGGCCGTACTCCGAGGTGTCCCTGCAGTTAGCCATGAGCGCTCAGCACCTACCGCGAGGAGCGTCAGTGTCCCCTTTCCCTGAGCCATGGTGATCGGGATGGTTTCTATCCACTGGGTGGGTGCGGGCAGGGCGAGCGTCCGCTGCCCCCGGAGCGCCTGCAAACCGCCCTCGTCGACCTGACAAGGTAGCACCCCCAACCCCGCCAGCGCATGGGCAATGCCGACCGGGAGCACCGGTGCGATCAGCACGCGGATCGGGCTCTGCCCTTCCATGACCCGCGTAAGGCAAGCCCGCACCGCGCTCAAGTGGAGAGCCACCACCCCAGGCACCCGCATTCCTTCCTCCTTGGTTTCTTCTTGGGAGGGCTTTCCTTCTCTTGTTGCTTTCTCCTCCCTTCCCTCGGGGGTTGGCGCCGGCAGCCAGGAAAGCTCGACGAGCCATGGTCCCCTCCAAGGGGGCAAAACCTGGGCTGCCGGAATGAGGCGTTTGGGGGCTGCAGCCTCTGCCCGCCGCTCTCGGAGCACCAACACATCATCCGTCGGGAGGGTCCGGGGGATGGTGACCCGCACAGGACGCTTGAAGGCCCTCGGATCCCCTACGTTGCCCGTAGCCACCGTGTACGCCAGGGTTTCAGCAGAGGCGACCAAGAAGCCAGGACCAAGAGGTTCCGGATCCGAGGTGCGCATGGCCAGACGTCCTGGGGCAGGAGGATACATCTCTCCCAGCATTGTACGGCGATCCGGCTCGATGATCCGGGCACCGGTAGCAGCCAGATCCGCCAGTGCACCGGACTGGGCGAGCACTACGAAGACCTGCCGGGAAGGCGGTGCCACCAAAAAATCAAGCTTGGGCGGCACACGCTTGGACTTCAACAGCGCTGCCGCCGCCATCATGTCCCGCAGCGTCGCCCCCGAGTCTCCCCCCAGCAGCGCTTGGGTCACTGGCTTGCCGGCGAGATCCCGAACAGGTCGAACGTTACCCTCCTCGTCCATCAACAGAGGGTCCACGGTGGCCAGGTCCAGGGAGATCGCCTCATCACAGGGGGCCCCCTGATCCGCAAAGAGGGTGCGATGTGCCTTGCTTCGGCGCTGGTCACGGAGAAAGCTCTCGGTCTTCTCGTCGCTCAGGAAGAGACCTGCCTGGGCACCGACCAGGGGGGCAATCGAGGCCAGCACGGCACGTTCGGAGACGTTGAGCAGCTTGGCACTAGTCCCGGCAAACTCAAGGACAACAGGGGCTTTGTGCTGGGCCTCGATCCGCTGCACGGCCTCCCTGATGCCGCGACGGATCAGTTCCAGAGCAACGTCACGTGCGCAGACGAAGGGGCGGGTCTTGCCGGAAAGCAAGATCTGGACGCTCCGGGGGGGACGCAGCCAGACAGTACCTTGCGCCAAGGCCTGGCCGAGCTGTCCAGGGGAAACCACCAGAACCAGCATGCCAACACCGCCGAGAGGCGCCAGCCGGGGGTCATCTGTCAGGGCCAGCCGCGCTGGGGAAGCGAAACGCTCCAGGTGAACTGGAGCTGGGTAACCTATCCCTGGGCGGGCCACCAGAAGGCCATGGGCCAGCATCTCGTGGCTGACCGCCAAGGGGTGCCCTTGCTGAGCGGCTTGGTTCCAAGAAGCATCGGTGACGCAAGTGCTGTCGTAAGCAACGGCCACCTCCACGGGGGTCTTCTTGAGACCGGCCGCAAGTGCCTCGGAGAAGGCACGGTTGGGTGCCCTGGACAGCAGCACCTGGTCAACTTTGACCTGGACCAGATCCCCGCGCAACTGGGGATCGGCCGCACGTCCAGCCAGGATTTTTTGAGGCATCGTGCGGGGCGGATCGCCAGCTCGCGCGCGCATGCAGGATCAAGGCCTCCAGAGAGAAAGGGGGGACCGCCTCGGAATACCGACGGCCCAGGCAGGGACGGACCTTACCTGCCCGACAAGGTGAGGGTCAAGGCCATGCAAGTGATGGCAGTTTGTTCACAACGAACGCAAAGACCGATACCGTTCCCTCCATGTTCAAGGACGCCTTGCGGTCGGTGGTAGAAAACACAGAGGGTGGGCTAGCTGGCCTACTGATGGATTTCCAGGGCGTCTCCGTCGAGAGCTACACCCGGAGCGACGTCCCCCTGGACATCGACACAGTGGGAGCCGAGTTTAGCGTGGTGGTCAAGCAGATCCAGCGGGCTGCCGAGTCGCTGGAGGCTGGCGGTACCCACGAGGTGGCCGTTCTGGCGGAGAAGATGGTGACGGTGATTCGGGTAATTAACCAGAGCTACTTCCTGGCGGTCGCGCTCCAGCCCGGAGGGAACATCGGCAAGGCGCGATACCTGCTCCGGACGACTGCTCCGGAGGTGCTGCGCGAGCTGGGATGAGCCCTCCCTGGCGGGTACTGGTGGTCTCCGGGCCCAACCTCCAGCTCCTCGGGCAACGGGAGCCTGCCCTCTACGGAACCACCACCCTGGCCGAAATCCACGCGCGACTCCAACGCATCGCCGCCGAAGCACAGACCGAGATCGATGCCCGGCAATCCAACCATGAGGGCGATCTGATCACCTGGATCGGCGAAGCAGCACAACACCGGTTCTCCGGGGTCATTTTGAACCCTGGTGGATACACGCACACCAGTGTGGCTCTCCTGGATGCGATCCGTGCTTGCCATCTGCCTGTGGTCGAGGTGCATCTGTCCAATCCAGACGCTCGGGAACCCTTCCGACGGCGCTCTTATACCGCGCGAGGGTGCCTCGGCAGGGTCGCCGGTTTCGGCCCCTACTCCTACGAGCTGGCGCTCCGGGGGTTGCTCCTGCATCTCTCTGACGAAATCCAAAGTGGCCGCCACGAGGGTTGAGCACCCGGCCCGGGGCGCGTAGATTCGCCGCCCCTCATGAAGAATGATACTCCGCTGGCACCCCTCCGCATTGATCGCAAGACGCTGCGTTCGCTTCTGAGCCTCCTTGAGCAGAAAGGGGTGACTGAATTCGAGTACGAAGACGAGCACCTCAAACTGCGCCTTTGCCGCGATAGTCGCGGCGCCGGGCCTGCCCCTACGGCACTCCAGACGACGACTATCCCTGCCGAGACAGCCTCCCCTCCTCCTGCCGAGGAGGATGTATTTTGGGTTACTTCCCCCTTTGTCGGTACCTTCTACCGTGCTCCTGCCCCCGATGCTCCACCTTTCTGTGAAGTAGGTAGCATGGTGAAGCCGGGACAAACGCTCTGCATTATTGAGGCGATGAAGCTGATGAATGAGATCGAAGCAGATGCTGCCGGGGTTCTCCTTGAAGTTCTCGTCGAGAATGGCAAGGCCGTCGAATTTGGCCAGCGCCTCTTCAAGCTACGGCGGGTCTGAACCGCAGTGGGCCCCTATGGCTCCCTCTTCACCGGGGCTGCCCTTACCCTAGCCCTTGAACTCCTTGAGTTGCGTATCTTTTCTTACGCACTCGACCCCCAGCTCGTCTACAGCGCCATCAGCGTTGCCCTCCTCGGCCTCGGCGTCGGTGCCATGGTGAGCGTACGGTGGCCTGCGCTTCTGCGTTCCCCAGGCATTGAGTCCCGCTGCTTTGCTGCCTTCTCCCCCCTCCTGCTGCTGACCCTAACGCTCTTCGCACGCCTCTCTCCCCAGGCTGGCTTCGGCCCCGGAGCCTGGCTCCTCTTTGCTCTGCTTCTGTTTCCCTATTTGGCGCTAGGGCTATTGATGGCCACAGCCACCGCCCGCCAAGGCAGTGCCTTGAGCCACGCTTACCTAGCCAACCTGGCCGGCTCAGCCCTGGGTGCCGCCCTCATCTCTCCCCTTCTCCGTCCCCTCGGCGCCGAGCGTCTGGTGGTGCTCTTGGCGGCGCTGGGCGCCATCGCCTCCATTGCTTCGGCATCTACCCGCCGTGAGCGTCTCCTAGGGGGCGCTGCCATGGCGCTGGTGCTGCTCTGCTGGCCGGTCGCCTCTCAGGTCTTCGCCTTTCAGCCGGACCCGGGGGATCTCTATGGAGTAGCTCGCCGGGCGCTCCGGCAGGCGGGGATCAAGGGAGAGCCGCGTCTGGAATTTTCCCGGTGGGATCCCGTCTCCCGGGTCGAGGTATTCTCCTTTCCCGGGGCCTTCGGGCAGGTGGACGAGCGGGCCCCCTTCAAACTTTTTGTCCAGGATGGTGGTGCCGGCTCCATGCTGGTCGGGCAGGACACGGACACGCGCACCCGTATCTTCGAGAATACCGTCTATGGAGGAGCTTACCTGCTGCGACCGGCACCAGCTTCGGCTCTGATTGTAGGCCTGGGTGGTGCCCCAGATGTGCTGGCAGCACTTCACCACCGAGCCCGTCGCATCATCGGGGTCGAGCTCAACGCAACTGCCATCGAGGTGGTGCGGGATCACTTCGCCGACTTCTTGGGTCATCCTTACCAACAACCGGAGGTAACCATCCTTCACGGGGATGGACGCAGCTTCCTGGATCGTACCTGCGAGCACTTCGATGTGATCCAGATGACCGGAGCCGACACCTACGCAGCTGGCTCCGGAGGCGCCTTCATGTTCACGGAGAACTACCTCTACACAACTGAGGCGTTTCGCCGTTACGTCCGAGCGCTAGCTCCCGGCGGGGTGCTCTCCATCACCCGCTTCGGTCTAGAGCCGGTGCGGGTGGTCACCACGGGAATCGAGGCACTCCGATCCCTAGGTTTCCAGGAGCCCCATCGCCACTTGGCCGTACTCTCCCAGGGGATCTGGGTCAACGTCCTGATCACACGCGAGCCCCTCTCCTCGGAAGCTTCCGCCACCTTGGCCCGGGAGGTCGAAAGGCGTACCCGCCTCCCCCGACCTCGTATCCCAGTCTACGAGGCTCTCTCCTTCGGCCTCGATCACCCTATGGAGCTCCTCTACGCACCGGAGCACCCGCGACCCAACCTCTACAGTGCCGTAATCCTTGCTGCCGCTCAAGGCAACGAGGCTGCCGCGCTCGCGCCCCTGGCCCTCGACTTCTCCCCGGTCCACGACGACCGACCCTTCTTCTTCCAGTACCTGACGCCGGCTCGGCTGGGAGCCCTGCTAGCCCCAGGAGCCAGCGCCGACTACCACCTCCGGGGCCTGCGCGCTCACTTCCTCTTCCTCGTCGGGGTGACCCTCCTGAGCGCAGCCTTGACCCTTGGACCGCTCCGAGGACGCCGGCCTGCAGGTGCGCTCCTCTACTTCGGCGCCTTGGGACTAGCCTACCTCTTTGTCGAGCTATCCCTGCTCCAGAAAGGTGTGCTCTTCCTAGGGCATCCAACTTACTCAGCCACCCTCACTCTGCTCTCGCTTCTGCTAGGCAGCGGGGCCGGAGCCCTCTGGTCTTCCCGGCTCCTGCTCCCTCCCGAACAGATCGCACGCCGCACCACTCTCTTGTTGGTTCCTACGCTCCTCCTGCTCCATCCTCTGCTGCAGTGGACTTGTAGAGAACTACTCCGGTGGCCCCTGGCCGCGCGGATAGCCTTGTTGGGAGGCATGATCTCCCCCTTGGGATTCCTCATGGGAATTCCTTTCCCGGCTAGCCTAAAATCCCTCCGCCCCCGGGGGGAGGAAGCACTCGCCTGGGCCATCGGCGTCAACGCCTTCGCTTCAGTCCTTGGCTCCCTGGTGGCGATACCGATCGCGATGTTCTCCGGATTCTCCGTAGTGGGCATACTCGCAGCGGCCCTCTACGGGCTGGCAGCATGGCAAGCTGCTCGCCTCACTTCGTGAACATCACTCAGCCTCAGGGCAGAAGCGGGCCTCTCGAAAGATGTCTTCAGACTCAAGGTGCTCTGGGAGGACGTGACGCATACGCTTGCGCTTGGCGTGCAGGTACTCGGCAGCATCCGGTCCCACTGGCACCAACAACGGAATGCGACCTTCCACCTCAACCCCCAGCGCCCGAAGGGCATCCACCTTGTCAAGGTTGTTGCTCATAAGTTGGATCGATTGCACACCGAAATGTTCAAGCATAGCAGCAGCGGCACCGTAGGTGCGTGCATCGTCAGGGAGCCCCAAGAGCCGGTTGGCATCCACGGTGTCTGCTCCCATTTGCTGGAGGGCATAAGCGCGAATCTTGTTGGCCAGTCCAATCCCACGCCCTTCCTGGCGGAGATAGAGCACGACCCCTTCGCCGCGCCTGGCAATTTCAGCCTGTGCCGCCTCAAGCTGTTGTTTGCAGTCACACTTGAGGGAGCCAAAAACCTCACTGGTCATGCACTCGCTGTGGACACGCACCGGGACACCACGTTTGCCGCGGAGATCACCTCGTACGAGCGCTACAGGTTCAGGGGAGAGGGCACGCTCATCCAGCGTGGCCTCAGGGTTTCGAAACACCACCATCTCGAAGGCACCGAAGCGGGTCGGAATGACCGCACGAGCACTTTCTTCGAGGCGCGGCCGGATCACTGAGGAAGTGACGTACATCGCGGAACCTTAGATCTAGAAAGGAGGAGGGTTAGTCATCAGGACAGGGAGAACCCTTGCCCCGTGTCGATGATGGTGGCCACGTCTTGGTTGCGCAAGGGCAGCGGCGCTCAAGACGCAGAATTTTCGCGTTCCAGGGGCTGCTCCTCAGGCAGAGGATCGCCATGTTCGTCCAGCAACACCGGGGCGAAACCAAGAACCCGCTGCACCAACACATGACCTGCATAGATGAGGGGAGTAAGCCCTATGGCAGCGAACACCTTGATGGTGTACCCGGTAGCAACCAGCTCCAGAAGCTTGGCCCCAGTGAGCGTACCACTCCAAGCAAGGAGCTGAATCACGAACGTGTCAATAAGCTGGGAGATCAGGGTGGATCCGGTGGCACGGAGCCAAAGAAGGCGGTTATGGGTGAGGCGCTTAAGCAGGTGGAAGACGCCGATGTCGAGGAATTGGCCCAGCAGGTAGGCCACCATTGAGGCCAACAGGATGCGCTGGGAGCTGAGAAATACGCTCTGAAACGCGCCCTCTGTCATGCCGGTCCATCCAGGCTCGCGGGCCAGGGAAGCCCAGGGTAGGGAGGCTGAGAGGAGGATCAGCACGTAGGTGAAGAGGGCCATAAAGAAGCCCACAAGGGTAACGAAGCGAGCAGCCTTCTTCCCATAGAACTCGTTGAGCAAGTCCGTGAGCAGAAAGGTCACCGGGAAGGGAATCATCCCAACGGAAACGATCTGCGTCCGGCCAAGAAGCGTGACTTCGGTGAGCTTGCCTCCGAGGATATCCCCCATCACTAGGGAAGTGACGAACACGCCCACCAAAAATACAAAGAACTGGGTGCGTCGATCCAGCTTCACGAACCCCTTGCTCCGGGCCGCCCTGCCCCCGCCATATCCAGAATCAACCCGTCCAAGATGGCTCGCTCCGGCCTTCGTGAACTCTTGAGGGCCCCATCCGCCTCTGCCAGCAAGAGCATCCAGCGCTCCAGCTCCGCTGGTGGGATAGCACGAGCCTGGGAGGTGACCTCACGTACCTTGAAAGGCGGCACCCCAGCGGCCTTCGCCGCCTCTTCTGGGGCCATCCCGGAGTGCATCGCCAGGGAGAAGGTCAGGAGCTTACGTACCGACGAGGCCAGCAAGCCCACCAAGCGGATCCCTTCCCGAGGAACGAACACTTGATCCAGAATCCCAAGGGCACGGGCGCCATCTCGATCTCCCACCGCCGTGGACAGCCCCCAGACGTCCGCCTCCCGCACCCGTACCACAACCTCCGAAACCGCGGCAGAAGTCACCTTCCCACCAAGCCCCACGTACAGGCAAAGCCGCTCCACCGCATCTGCGACATGCCCCAGCTCCGGCCCAGTAATCTCCGCAAGGAACTCCGGTACACCTCCCTCCACCGGGTGACCTCGCTCCTTGAACGTACGCTCGATCCAGCTTTTGAGAGCACGCCGGTCCAGAGGCTCGCAGGAAACAAGAAACCCCTGCTTCTTAGCAGCGGCGACCAGCCTCCTCCGAGGGTCGAGCTTGCCCGCGAGAAGCACCAGACAGGAGGAAGGAACCGGCTGCTCAGCATAGCTGGCCAGCCAATCCAAAGGGTTCTCCCTCTCTTTGTCTTTCTTGCTCTCGACGCCCTCAGACCCAGCCCGGCCCTCCCATCGCTCCAGGCTCCGCACCAGCAGGAAGCGTCGCTCCGCCATCATGGGCGCCATCCGAGCCGCCCCCAGCACCTGCTCCACCCGCGCTTCCCCGGCGGTGAAAATGTCCACGTTGAAATCTCCGGTGGACGGGTCAACACACCGGGCACGCAACATACGCACGGCTTGCTCTCGGAGGTAGTGATCTTCCCCGACGAGTAGATAAATCGGACGTATCTTCCCAGACTTCAGCTCTTTCTCAAGCTCGGCGGGGTTCATCTCCAGAAGTTGTTCGGAAGGTCGCCGTGGCGTCAACCCTAGCTGCCGGAGGAGAGCTTCTCCCTTGCGTGGGGCATCAACAACACCGGATCGCGTTGGCGCGCGCCATGCAGCGAGCTTGCCGCTTCCGTGGGGTATCAACCGTTCTGGCGACGCTGAAAGGCGGGAACATCCCACTCGTGATCGAGCTCAGGCATAGCGGAAGCGCGGGCCCCCTGGGTGGCACTTCGGGTCGTGTAGGAGGTAGCAGGGCGGGAGTAGACCGGGACAGGCTCGGGCTGGGAGAGGGGGGTGGCA
>JANWXX010000113.1:0-4648 GCA_025057345.1 Polyangiaceae bacterium
AGATGATGGCGCCGTACCTGGGCGAGGCTGTGCGTGTTGCCCAGTTGCTGGGGCTGGAGGTGCTGCAGGACGGGCGTGCTACAGCACCTTGGCTCCATGATCTTTTCCCGGGCCCTGGCGAAGGAACTCCACCGTAACGGGCAGAGGCGCTCAATGCGCCAACCGTCGTCGAGGCGAGTGTATTGGATACGATCGTGGAGGCGGTTCCGACGCCCTTGCCAAAACTCAAGGCGGGTAGGCGTAAGGCGAAAGCCGCCCCAGTGGGGAGGGCAGGGGACTTCCTGATCCCGGTAGCGGACCTCGAACTCCGCAAAGCGGGCCTCAAGGATAGCGCGAGAAACGACGACCTGGCTTTGGGCAGAGGCCCAGGCGCCAAGCTGGCTAAGGCGTGGACGCTGGCGGAAGTATGTCTCGCTCTCCTCGCGAGCAACCGGAGTAACCGTGCCTGCGATAGTAACCTGCCGCTCAATGGGCGCCCAGAAAAACACAAGAGCTGCATGAGGGTTGGAGGTCAGCTCGACACCCTTACGGCTCTCATAGTTGGTGAAGAAAACAAAGCCCCGATCGTCGACATTCTTGAGGAGTACGGTGCGGGCAGAGGGGCGGCCCTCGGTGTCAGCGGTGGCGAGGGTCATGGCGTTGGGCTCATCCACTTCGGCGCGGCGCGCCTCATCGAACCAGCGGACAAACTGCTGAAAAGGATTGGGGTGGACCTCGCTCTCGTCGAGGGAGGCCAGGGTATAGTCGCGGCGCAGGGAGGCCAGATCCGTCATGGCTCCCTGGAGCGTAGTCCCGATGGAAGACGTGACCACCCTCGACTCCATCTTTTCTGGTGTGCTTCAACTCCGGCAGCCCGCCCGGGGGCGGGGCTACCGGTTCAACGTCGACGCCCTGCTCCTGGTTCGGGAAGCGCTGGAGGTCGGTCCTGCAGGGCAGGCCCTAGACCTGGGTGCGGGTTGTGGGGTCGCGGGGCTGGCGCTGCGGCTCCTTGGGGGGTGCCGTGGGCTGACCCTCGTGGAGAGAGATCTCTGGATCGCCTCCCTGGCGGCCTACAATGCTGCTCCCTTCCCGGGGGTCGCCGTGGTGGCCTCTTCGGTCGAGGATCTACCCCCTCTTGCCCTCTTCGATCGGATCCTCTCCAACCCTCCCTACACGCCACCTAGCGACGGGCTTCCTTGCCACGAGCTCCGTCGCGCAGACGCCCGCCGCGGTGATCTGACTCCCTTCTTGGATGCCATTGCCCGGCTGCTAGCTCCTGAGGGTGAGGCGATGATCGTGTATCCATGCCAGGCGCTGCCGTTGCTCTTCTCTGGTGCTGCTCATCGCCTCCTGTGGCCGCAACGCCTGCGCTTCGTTCACCCGCATCCCGCAGCTCCTGCGCGGGTGGCCCTTGTGGGGTTGGTCCGCTCATCTTCAGCGATGCTCCGAATCGAGCCTCCCTGGTTCGAGCGCGACGCTCTTGGGCGCCCAGATCCTTCCCTCGCTTCCTTCCTGGCAGGCCCCTGGGGTACAACCGACGTCGTGACCTCTGCTCCCCCTCCTGCTCACGATCCTCTTCTTGAGGATCTCGCTCGTCTCGCCGATGGACTGCTCTTGCCCAGCGAAACCGATGCTCCCTTGACTCCGGTGTTGCTGGGGCAAGCGCCGACCCCTGAGGTACTCCGGAAAGCTAGTAACGCCCTGGAGGACGCTCCAGTGGAGGAAGGTTCGCTAGAGTCCCTCTTTGCAGATCTTGAGCGAGAGCTTCCCTCTCGGGACGAGGGAGAACAGGCCGAGGCACGGAGATTCCAGGAGCTCCATACGTTCTTCCGGGAGCGGTTGCGTGGGGGGCGAGTCTTTCGGGTGGGACGAGTGGAGATCACGGTATGGGTGCTAGGGCAGGATGAGCAGGGGCGGTGGGGAGGGCTCAGGAGCCAGGTAGTAGAAACCTGAGCGATTGGCACAATTTGGCACAAGTCACGGGAGAATCGTTACACACTCCCATGATGTATCCCCCAAAGGTATAACTGGCACATCTGGTGAAAAGCAGAAGGCGTATGAGAAGATTCTGGCGAAGGCAAGGTGCCGCAGGTTTCCTGATGGTGGCGTTGTGGGGTTGCTCGTCCGGGCTTGCGGAAGATTTCGGGGTGCCAAGCAGTATGGGTGATGTGCCGAAGCAAGGCGGCGAGGGCAGCGCAGGGGCCGGTGGGGGCGGGTTGCCAGCAGAGGAAGAACTCGAGTCCAACTTCCTTTCACCCGTGGCCACAGGGAAGTTTGTGTGGGTGGCGAATCCGTCGAGCGGGCGGGTGGCGTTCTTGGATGCAGTCTCGTTGTCCGTACAGCTTGTCGAGGCGGGGAATGGTCCGACGCACCTGGCCCCGCTTCCTCCCAAGGATGGTGCGGATCGCACACTAGTGCTCAACGTGCTCTCGCTGGATGCTACAGTGCTGTCTGCGAAGGATGGGGTGCTGACCACCCGGACCCTGGGGGTGCCTTCGGGGGGCAATCGCTGGGCGATCGATCCGTCAGGGCGCTACGCAGTGGCCTGGACCGACGCTTCGAAGCTCAAGGGCGCTGATCCGTTGGATGGATTCCAGGATCTGACGGTGCTTGACCTGGAGAAGGACACTTCCACAGTGCTCTCAGTGGGGTACCGCCCCGTGGCGGTGGCCTTTGCTCAGGATAGCAGCCGAGCTTTCGTGGTGACCCAGGACGGGATCGCGGCGATTGGGTTGGGGGATGCCCCGGCGGTGCAGAAGAACTTCCCGCTGACGAGCGACCCGCAAGGGGCCACCACTCGGGACGTGGTGGTCACGCCGGACGGGGCACTGGCGCTGCTTCGGCTCGAGGGAGCCACAGCGGTCACCGTGATCAAGCTGAACTCCGGCGCTCGGATCGAGGTGGAGCTGGGTGGCGAGGTCACCGACCTAGACCTGGCGTCCAGCGGTGCGGTGGCGGTAGCGGTGGTGCGGGAGCTAGGTAAAGTGGCACTCCTCCGGTTGCCAGACGTGGCGGACGATCCAGAGGCGAGGACAGAGTTGACAGTGGGCAGTGGTGAGAACGTGGTGGGCTCGGCAGCGCTGGCAGCCCAGAGCCCCGTTGCGTTCCTCTACTCAAATGCAACCTCCAACCCTCTGTTGACCACCGTGGACGTGAGTGCAACGGCACCAGAGCCTCGCTCGGTACTGCTTCGGGCGCCGGTGGGGGCAGTGTTTCCCACAGCGGATGCGACTGGAGCGGTGGTGGTGCATACCAAGGGGCCACAAGGCTCATCGACTAGCTACAAGGCTGCGCTGAGTGTGGTGAAGGTAGCGGACGCGCTGCCGCCGAAGATCGTCGGTCTGGAGGCGCCGGTTTCTGCCGTGTCTGTGGACCCTTCAGGAGAGCACGCGCTGGTGGCTGTGGGGGATGAGAAGACGGGCCCTTGGAGCATGGAACTCATCCGGATCAAGGCCCAGCAGGTCAAGAAGATCGCGCTGCTCAGTCCGCCCATTGCAGCAGGGATCATCCCAGAGGCTGGGCGCGGCTACGTGGCACAAAAACACCCGGAAGGCCGGATCACCTTCGTGGATCTGGAAACCAGCGAAGCGAGGACGCTCACCGGCTTTGAGCTGGCAGCCCAGGTCGTCTACGGACGGAAGAAATGAGTGCGTCAGGGTGGTGCAGGCGGGTTGCCTTCGCGGTGATCCTGGGCGGGCTTGCAATAGGCTGCGGTGAGCGGGATCCCGTCTGGGATACCTTCCTCGGTGATGCACCGATCCTGGCGCTTCGCGATGCTGCCGTGGTGGTGGATGGTACCGCGGAGCGTGCCCTTGTGCTTCAGGCGGAGGCGGACCTCACCCTCTCTGCTAGCTCAATTCCGCTTGGGAGGAACATCCCTGTGGGCGGTGCTGCCGTCACCACGGATCAAGGGCGTCTGGTGGTGCTCTCCCGAGGGGATGTGCCCCGGCGGACCGCGAAGGACCAGGGGCCTGCCCTCCACGTGCTCGGGGGCAGCCCACCTACGCTGCAGCAGCGCTATGCCCTGAGCGATCCTCTTTCCTCGCTGACCCTGGACCCTCTCGGTCGCTATGCTGTCGTCTCTGCGTCTGGCGGCGATACCTCCTTCGTATCAAACCCGAATGAGCTGATCATCACCGACCTGACCCGTCCTCCCGCAGACAACAACCCGGCAGCGCTCACCCTCCGCAGCTTCGGCGGCCGGCCCCAGCGCCTCGACTTCACCCCCCCTCTGGAGCTTCCTTCGGGTACCCAGCGGCTGCTGGTGGCGCAGACAGACCGGGACATAGCCATTCTGGATCTGGCGGACCCTACCCGCTTTGAGATCACCGTGCGCCTCACCAGTGGCACCACCCGCTTGGAACCGGCGGGCCTCGCGGTGAGCGACGGCGAGCCTGGCAAGAACGACGATGCCCGGCTAGCGATCCGCCTGGCCCGCGACCCGGACGTGGTGCTCGTCGACCTGCTCACTCCTACCGACGATGCTGCAGCCAGTGGCGCCCCGTTCCGTCCGGTCCCGAACATTGTCGGTGTGGGTGGCGTGGCCACGGACCTCGCCTTCGTCCGCACTGATGGAGGGCTGCGTCTCGCCGCACTGGTACCCTCCACCCGTTCGCTGGTATTGATCGAGCCAACCACCGGCACCACCTCGGCCCTCTCCCTCTCCAGT
>JANWXX010000113.1:4658-12446 GCA_025057345.1 Polyangiaceae bacterium
GGCCCAGCTGACCGATGAAACCGCGCTCCTTTGGTCTACCGATCAGGCTTCCATCGGGTTGTTGAGCCTGGAGAAAACTTCTGGCAAGCCGTACAAAAGCATCGAGGAGCTCCCCCTCCAGGAGCCCATCGGCACCGTCCTCTCGGTGCCGGCTCCCTTCACCCACCGGAAGATCCTGGTTTCCACTAGCCGCAGCAGTTTCTACGTCCTCGACCTGCTCGCTCGGTCCATCGCCCCGCTCAACTCCAGCGGCGCCTTCGTAGAGGTTTCCCCCGACGGCCAGCGCGCCTGGGCCTTCCACCCGGACCGCAAGGATCTCGCTGTCATCGACCTCGCCAGCGTTCACCCCCAGAACCTACTGCTCCCCTACAACGTCGCTGCCATCGCCGACATCTCCCGGCGGGGCGGGGGGCGGGCACTCATCGCCTTCCACCGGATCGCCGGTCTATCCGCCACCCTCTTCGACGCTGCTGCGCCGTCGCTGCTCACCAGCCGCGAGACCGCTGCCCTCGCCGTAGAGGCTTTGCCATGACCCGCCTTTCTCCGCTCCTTCCCTGGGTCGTCGCCCTCGCCCTCGTGCTCCTGGGAGCCCTCGCCTTCGCCCAGGATCCTCCCGGCCCCCCTGCCATGCCAGAGCCTGCGGCTTCCACCTCCTCCGCGGCTCTCTCGACCTCGGCTCCTCTGGAGCTAGAGCCCCCTCGGGCAGCCCCTCCGCCTCCCACTGTGGAGCGCCCGACCCCTCGATCGCCTCCCCCGCCGTACCTCGCTCCTCAGTGGGGCGTGGGTGGGCGCATCTCCCCTCGCTACGTCTGGGTGCGGGATGCAGGCTTCGACCCTTACGCCATCAATGACCTGCTGATCGGGGTTCACGTGGAGGGAATGCTCCGGGTTTGGAACGACGGCCCGCTGTCCGCCTGGATCCTCGCCGGTTGGAGCACTGGCGGCGCCGGTAGCTCGGGCACCGCCCGCCAGCTCTCCAGCTCCATGAGCTTCCACAACCTCCAGATCGGCGTCGATGGGCGCTACACCCTAAACCGCCGAATCTCATTGCTGGCCCGCGCAGCGCCTGGAGCTCACCGCTTCCGCACCTCCCTCGCCTCCGGGGGTCTACCCTACTCCCTCGCCTCAACGAGCTGGACCTGGAGCGCCGAGGCCACCGCAGGTGCGGCAGTGATGATCGGCGCGGTTGGCAACGACGACTGGCCCTCCGCGCGCATGTGGGTTTCTGCAGACCTTGGCTACGCGATGACCGGCAAGGTGGACAACAAGCTTCGCGCCGACCTTGAAGCCAAAGAGGAGCAAAAGCGCGTCGGGACCACCACGCTTCCTTCGCTCTCCACCTCCGGGGTGCTGTTCAGGATCAGCTTTTCTGTCACTTTCTGAATCGCATTTCGCCATAAAACGAGGGGGAGGGGGGTCAGTGAACCCGTGCCGGGGGGAGGGTCACCGCTGGGTAAGGTTGCCTGTTGATCCATGGGCGAAAGTGAGCTTCCTGCTGCTAGCGCTGCTGCTTGCAAGGTTGCCCGTTCATCGTCTCCACGGGGCGGACCTGGGAGCTTCTCTGGATGGGCATCGTGCAAGTACGGAGGAGTGGCAATCATCAGCACCCCCTCCACTGTGAGCGAGCGTTGGTGAGCGTCAGCGCTTCGGTACTTCGACCCATAGCAGCTCGGGTCTGGGTTCCCCCCGGTGCTCGCTGCTTTGGACGAGGCGTTGACTTGCACAGGGAGGGCGGGTCGGCTAGGTTGCTTTCCCTTGGGGCCCTAGGGCCCACCGAGGTGAAAGCACATGGCACGTGTGACCGTCGAAGATTGCCTAGCCCACGAAGAGAATCGCTTTGCGTTGGTGGTGCTTGCTGCCCAGCGGACGCGCCAGCTCATGCGTGGGGCGCAACCGCTGGTCCCCGGTAAGAACAAGGCAGCGGTGATGGCGCTACGGGAGATTGCAGACAGCAAGGTTCACTGGCACCGCAACAGCCAAGAAGTCGTCCAGGAGTGGATTGACCAGCAAGAAGGCAAGCTGTTAGGCAAGCTGTTAAGATTGGCCTCGCGCAAGGCGCTCCGAAGCACCGTCGACCAGGCGCTTTGGGTTGGGTCCCGGGCTCATTACGACGACCCGGTTTATTATACGAAAACCTATGCTCAGCGCCTGGAAGATGTGGCCTTCTACCGAACGCTGGCAGCCCAACATCGAAAAGAGTTGCTGGAGTACGGGGTGGGCAACGGGCGCCTTGCGGTGGTCATGGCTCAGGCGGGTTGTCGGGTGGTTGGCATCGACTGGTCGCGCCCTATGCTCGACAGCCTGCGGGCCACCCTCGATCAAGCTCGCGGAGAGCCGTGGGCTCGCCGTATTGAGCTGGTGGAAGGCGACATGCGGGAGGTCCGCCTCTCTCGGCGCTTTTCTCTGATTCTATGTACGTTCAATACATTCTTGCATCTCTACACCCGCTCCGATGTGGAATCCTTCCTGGAAAGGGTCAAAGAGCACCTAACGCCGGAGGGTCGCTTTGTCTTCGATATCTCGATCCCTCGCGCTGAGGATCTAGCCCGGAGTCCTGATCGGACCTATGGCGTTCCCCGTTTCCGTCACCCAACTACGGGGCAGGTAGTACGCTACACCGAGCGCTTCGACTACGATCCTGTGCGTCAAGTGCTTCATGTGGTGATGGAGTTCCACCCGGTAAGAGGGGGGGAGAGTTGGGCGGTACCGCTGACACACCGTCAATATTTCCCTCAGGAAATCGACGCCTTGTTGCACTACAACGGCTTCGAGGTGGAGGAGGTTCTAGGGGATTTTGAGGGTCCTCTGGGGAGATACAGTGATGTGGGTATCTGGACGACACGCCTTCGCCGAGGGAGGAAAACGAGCGCAAGCCGTAAGAAATGATCCTAGAGGGTGGCACTCGTTGTCAGGGGTAGCGTAGACTCCAAGAGCTTTGCAACCCAAGGTAATCGCCAACCGCTACCAGCTTGTCCGCCAGCTCGGACGAGGCGGGATGGGCGTGGTCTATGAAGTCATCGACCAGCAAACCAACCAGAAGAAGGCGCTGAAGCTGCTGGCTAGCTCTGCAGCAGAAGATATCCCGGATGTCGTGGCGCGGTTCGAGCGAGAAGTGCAGGCGGCCAGCTCGATCCAGAGCGAAAACATTGTGCGGGTATTCGATGCAGGTACCGATTCCGGTTCCCCATTCATGGTGATGGAGCTGGTACACGGCAGGGATCTGCACCAGTGGTGCAAGCAACTCAAGCAGCTCCGTCCTGAAGCGGTGATCCGAGTGGCCGGGCAGGTCTGCGAGGGACTCGCAGCGGCCCATGCGGTCGGGGTGATTCATCGGGACATCAAGCCAGGGAACGTTTACCTGTCCGAGTACGAAGATACTGTGGTCGCCAAGCTCCTCGACTTCGGTATCGCCAAGTTGAAGATGGACCAAGTGCAGGGCGATCCTGGGTTGACCAAAACCGGTAACATGCTTGGGTCGCCTCACTACATGTCCCCCGAGCAAGCCCAGGGGCTCAAAACCATCGATCACCGTACCGACATCTGGTCCCTCGGGGTGGTGATGTACAAGATGCTTACCGGTCGTACGCCCTTCGCCGACCTGGATTCCATGGGCCAAGTGATCATTGCGATCTGGTCCATGCCCATCCCACCGGTGCAAGATCTGGCTCCCTGGGTGACGCCCGAGCTAGCGGCGGTGGTCCACAAGGCGCTCCAGAAGAAGCCTGGTGATCGGTTTGCCTCTGCGGCGGAGATGGCCGCTGAACTGAGGAAGCTCTCTCGCGATGGAAGTTTCCAGCTCCGGCTCAGCCACCTGGAACCACTGTCCGAACAGGCCCGTACAGTAGTTGCTCCTCGCCTCCCGGATGCCGGTCCTGAACCCGCTGAGCCACCCCGCCTGATCGGGGACGAGCGCACCAGCGGCACCATGCAGGCTGCTATCGAGAACACGCACGCTGGGGAGATGACTGTCGCTTCTGCCCGGAAGAAAGCAGGGATCTCCCTCTGGATTGGCGGCTCCCTTGCGGTGGTCGCCGCAGTTTCGGTGGTGCTTGGGGCTATCCGAGTGAACCGTGTCCGGAGTGAGCGAAGTGAGATCCCACCGACAGCACTTGCCGCCTCGGCTCCCATACTTCCGAGTGCTCCGTCGGCGGCCAATGTAGTCACCAGCGCTGAGGTCGAGCGGCCCAAGCCTGCTGAGATTCGCGGTAAAGTAATTGTCCCTGCTGGCGTTACGGCTCGCCTAGATGGAGAAGAGATCCCCATTCGGAATAACACCATTGAGGTGGTCGGTCCTCCAGGAAGTATCAAGACCATCCTACTCGTTGCCGGTAAGCGAGAGAGCAAACACCAAGTGATCTTGACCGAACAAGGGCCAACCCCCAGCGCGTTGGTGCTGCCTGGGCCCCCCGGGAAGAAACCACCGCCCGCTCCGGGGACATCCACCGCTACAGCCACCAAGCCACCCAAGCCCGGCGTTGATCGTCAGTTTGACTGAGGGAACCTGACGGATGCAACCACGTCTCTTGCGTGCCTGGCTGACGTTGTTGTTGCTCCCTACCCTCACCCTCGGGAAGGAGGACAAGGACAGCAAGCCAAAGCCCAATTCAGTGCCTGTGTCCTCCTCGGCTGGGCCTCTGTCGTCCGCGCTGCTTGGGAATGAGGCAGTTCGTAAGGAAGAAGCTCGGCTTCACTTTGAGCGCGGGATTGCCCTCTCCGACGAAGAATCTTGGAACGCTGCGCTGGTCGAGTTCGCTCGCTCCCGCGAGCTGTTTCCCACTCGGGGGAACACCAAAAACCTGGCCCTGACCCTTCGTAAGCTCCAGCGTTTCGACGAAGCGTTGGATGTCTACGAGCAGTTGCTGCGGGAGTTCACCAACCTCTCCCCACAGGATAGGGCCTTCGTAGACAAAGAGCTGGACGAGCTACGCAAGCGGGTCGGTACCCTGGAAATCAGCACCGAGGCCGGCGCTACGGTGACCGTGGGCAACCGCAACCGAGGAATCGCCCCGACCGGAGCTCTCCGGGTGTCCGCTGGATCTCACTTGGTCCGCGTGTTCAAGGAAGGATTCTTGCCTTTTGAGGAGCGCATTGATGTGCTGGGAGGGCAGTCCGTCAAGGTTGAGGCAAAGCTATCTCCCCTGGTCCAATCAGGGCGTCTGCGGGTCGTCGAGCAGGGTGGGCTCCAGGTAGACGTTGAGATCGACAACAACGTGGTGGGCAAAACTCCGTGGGAGGGTCCAGTGTCCCCCGGCGAACATACTGTCCGCCTGCGCGGTGAGGGCAACCTGGGAACACCTCCTGCGCAGGTACCGGTGAAGCTCAACGAGACGGCCACCATCACCCTCGCCGTCGAGTCCCTTGACAGCGAGCTGCGGGTCGAGCCCCAGCCTAGCAACGCCACGGTCGCGATCGACGGGATCAGCGTTGGCCGCGGCCTGTGGAGCGGTCGCCTGCGGGCCGGCGACCACCTCATCGAGGTGGGAGCCGAGGGGTTTTTGCCGGAGCGCCGCAAGATCTCGCTCCGCAAAGACGCGAGCGAGACAGCGGTGGTGGTCTTGGAGCGAGACCCAAACTCCCCCCTGTGGCGCCGCCTGGAGCCCTCCCGGTTCCTTATCGGCGTTAGAGCCTTTGGTGTCCTCGGAACAACCATGGGAGGTGAGGTGACCGAGTCCTGCACGGAGGGTTGCTCCTCCGGGTTGCCCGTAGGAGGGGGGGTAATGCTCCGGGGCGGCTACCAGCTTGGCTCCGGCCTCGGGTTCGGCGTTGAGATCGGCTACCTGGGCGTACGCCAGCAGATCGAACAGAGGCCAGAGGCGCTACGCCCGGTGGGCCTCCCGGAAAACCCGGGACGGGCGAACGATACCCTGCTGCTGCAAGGGCTGAACGCCGGAGCGACGGCCTGGTTCCGTCGCGGCAAGCCATGGGGGTGGGCGGTACAGCTCTCGGCTGGCGTGCTTCTCGGTACCCTGCGCGACGCTCGGATCGGCGATTTCACCACCATCACTAGCAAGGTCGCCGGGGGGGCAGGTCTTCCCTACAGCGTGGGTCCAGTGGTCGAAACCTCTCCGGCCCGTTACCTTTACGTCTCTCCGGAGGCGCGGCTCACTTACCGTTTCCTCCCACGAGCTGAGCTTGGTTTCGGGGTACAGGTGATGGTGCTCTCCGCGTTGCTCCAACCACGGTGGCAGGACAAGAGGCCTCTGCTCACCGGATCCTGCGGGGGGCAGGCTGCCGGCTGCGTCACTGACGGCCAGGCCCGCTTTGGGGAGAAGACCACCGGCAGCCAGGTCTTCCCCCTCGTCAGCCCGGGCGCCTCGCTGCGCTATGAGTTCTGAGAGGCTTTCTAACTGGCGAAGACACGCCATGCCTTCTTGTGGCCCTTCACCTTCTTCGGGGAGCATCTCCCAACCGATATTTGGCTTCGCTTCCACCGGGAAGGCCAAGGTGCTCTGGGAAAACCTTCTGAACTTCGGCTCATGCTTCATCCGTGAGGTCAGAGGGGTATCTCTGGAGCTTTTCGACTCGCTCACGGGGGTACCTTAGCACATGTGGACAGTTAGAAACCCTCTAAGCCCTCAGACTGCCACCTGGCGGCCAAAGAAGGAGGTGATGCGCTCGCGAAGACGGCGAAGGCGCTCTTTGCCATTCTCGACAGCAAGGTAGAATACGGGGACAACTATTAGCGAAAGCAAAGTGGAGCTGACCACGCCGCCGATGACGGCGATGGCCATGGGGGCGCGGAATTCGCTGCCATCCCCCTTGTTGAGTGCCGTGGGCAACATACCAAGGACCATCGCCGCGCTGGTCATCAGGATGGGCCGGAGCCGCTCCGGTCCTGCCTCCAGGATCGCCTGGAGCGGAGATTCTCCCTGCTCGCGCACCCGGACGATCGCACGATCCACGAGGAGGATGGCGTTTTTGGTCACCAAGCCCATCAGCAAGATGATGCCGATCATGGCCCCCATGGCCATGGTGTGGTTGGTGACGAAGAGGGCGAGGATGGCGCCCACCAGCGCGAGAGGGAGGGTGAGCATGATGGTGAGGGGATGCAGAAAGCTCTCAAACTGGGAGGCGAGCACCAAGTAGATGAAGACGACGCCTAGTAGCAGCGCCAAACCCATACTGGAGTTGGATTCCTCCATTTGGCGGATCTGCCCGTCGTAGTGGATGGACACGCTCGAAGGGAGGCCGAGGGCGGCGATCTTGGGCTTGATTTCCTGAGTGATATCGCCGAGAGGCCGTCCCTTGGGAGAGGCCCACACGGTGATCTGGCGGCGGCGGTCCTCCCGCTCGATGACCTGGGGCCCCTCGCCCCGTACCAGTCGGGCGACATCCAGGAGCTTCACCGGGCCCTTCGGTGTAGGCAACGTGACCTGCGCCAGATTCAGAAGGTTGTTCCGATCCTCCGCTCGGAGCCGCACGCGTACCGGGACTTCCTCCTTGCCCTGGCGGAGCTTGGTCGCCTCCTCCCCCTCCAGAGCACCACGGAGGGCCATCGCCACCTGAGCTACAGCGACCCCCTGCTCGGCAGCTCGCTGGCGATCGATTTCCACCTGAAGCTCGGGCCGACCCGGTGTATATCGAACTTGGACGTCCTCAACTCCTGGCGTGTTGCGGAGCACCGAAGCTAGCTTCTCGGAGGCGGGGATGATCTCGTCGTAGCTGGTGCCGCGAACGGAAATCATGATGGGAGCCTCTGTAGCAGCCCCCTCCACGAAGGCAGGGTCCGTGACGTTGACCTTGGCAACACCCTGGTTGAGGAGTGCCTTTCGAGCGCTGTCCTTGAGG
>JANWXX010000114.1 GCA_025057345.1 Polyangiaceae bacterium
TGGCTGGCCTCACCGTGATCCCATCCTACCTCCGAGCTGTCCTCTTCTCTCTCTCGCTTGCGGCGCTCCCCGTTGGCTGCCTTGAAGACCCCAAGATCCCGCAGAATGGAGGGGCGCTGAGCGAACAGGCGGCGAAGTGGCTAGAGCGCTCCCGTGCAAGCTACCGAGAGGCCGATTTGGAGGACGCCCACGACGCGGCCCAGAGCGCCCTGAACAACGCTCCGGAAAGCACCGAGGTTCGGGTTCATGCAGCGCGGGTCCACCTGGCACGCCTTGAGTTTGCCGAGGTCAAGCGGCTGCTCTTGAATCTCCAGACACCGGAGGCGCTAGCGCTTCGGGGCCGGGCCCGTTGGTACGCCGGGGAGTTGGAGGGCGCCGCCGACGACTTGGAGGCACTGCTGACAGATCCACAAACCAAGGACGATTGGGCCAAGACCATCGCCCGGCTGGCGAGACAAGGGGCTGGACGTATTCCGTTCCAGGTATCGGGGGGGCTGCTGGCGCCAGTCCAGATGCAGCGGATCCGCTCGGCGCACATGATCGTTCCGCTGGAGATCAACGGGGAGTCGGCACTGGCTTTGGTGGCCACTGGGCGGGCTGAGGTCGTGCTGGACAGTGCCACTCGCAAGGAGCCTACTTGGGTCCAGCTCCGTTTTGCAGAGCGGGTTGAGGTACGGGACGTACCTGCGTTGGTGGAGGATCTGTCCGGGCTCTCCAAAGAGGTGGGTGCGCCGATCAAGGCGCTGCTTGGGGCAAATCTGCTCCGCAGGCTCTATGTCACGTTTGACTTTCAGGGGGAGCAGTTCGTGGTCCGTACTCGGGAGCCTCCGCCTCCGCCCAAAGCCACCCGGGTCAATCTGGTCTACGCTCAGGGTGGAGCCATGGTAACCCGGGCCATCCTCCGCTCTGGCGCTAGAGAGCAGCACCCACTGCTGATCAATACCCTACTCCCCTACCCTGCTTCCTTGGATGAACGAGGGCTCAAGTTGGGTGGCCTTGAGATAGCTGGGCTCCAGCCAGTCCCGGGGGATAGCCGGGCGAGGGGCGGCAAGCTGCCCTACCTGCGTCTCGGTGCCTTCGATCTCCCGGAAGTTCCGGTCATCCATAGTCCGGGCTTTGCTGACATCCAGGCTGTCACCGGCATGGATATTTTGGGGGTCATCGGCTCCGGCCTGCTGGGCCTCTTCCGCTGCACCCTTGCGGATAATGGTCGAGTGCTCTGGGTTGAGGATAACGATCAGGTGCTCCAAATGCTCCAGCAGACGCCCCAAGCCTCCCCGGCAGTCCCTCCTGTATCCAGTGCCCCCTTGCCCTCTCTCTCGGCTCCTCTCCGGCAGCCTCCTCCTCCGGCTTCTTCTCGGCCATGATCACCGCCATTTATGCTGGAAGCTTCGACCCCCCAACCCGTGGCCATCTCGACTTGATTCGGAGGGCCTCCCCTCTGGTGGGGCGGTTGTTGGTCGCCATCGGCAGTCATCCCACCCGTCGCTCCCTGTTCTCTGTCGATGAGCGCCTCGCCTTGCTACACCAGCTCCTTGCGCCCCTGCCCAACGTTGAGGTACAAACCTTCCAGGGGCTGCTTGTCGAGCATTGCCGGGCCGTGGGGGCTACGGTGATCCTCCGAGGTCTACGGAGCGGGGCCGACTTGGACTACGAGCTGCCCATGGCCCAGGCCAACCAAGTCATGGCGCCGGAGATTGAGACACTTTTTCTGCTGCCTAGGCCGGAGCACAGCTTTGTGAGCGCGTCTCTGGCGCGGGAGATCGCCAGCCATGGCGGCGATGTGAGCCGCTTCGTCGAACCCCTGGTCGCCGATGCACTGCAGAGGAAGCTCGTCCAAGGGAAATCCGGTGGGTAGATTGGACAACGGGGGGCGATCATGAGTGAGCAAGGACACGAGCGAAAGCGGAAGATCCTCCGGGGACTGGGAGGTCTGGCGGCAGCGTCGGTCGTGGGAGTCGTGGTGCTGTGGTTCGCCATCCACCGGTATCCGCCGCTTGCAACATTCCTGGTGGACAACGTGCGGAAGGTAGTGGGGCCCAAACCCATCGCCCTTGCTGAAGACATTGCCTACGACCTCCAGGATCGAATCAACCGCTGGCGCTACCAGGATGCGGCGCCGGTGACCTACTGGGAGGTTCCCCCAAGTCCCTCCGCATCGGAAGTCCCTCCGGCGCCTGCTGGGTCCAGTGCCCCACTGTCCTTTGCTCCTCGCTCTTTTATCCCACCGTTCCCCGAGGTAGCTACCCCGGGAGATGGCACGTGGATCGCCGTCCCTAGCCCTCAAGATCCGGGGAGCCCTCCCGCGATGTACAAGACGCTGGTCCACCCGGACCCCAAGCGCTCCTTCGCCGTGGTTGCGGTGGTGGCCTTCGACCTGACGCAGATCGAGATGCATGCCGTCCCGGGGTTTGGGGAGCCCAAGTCCGGTGCACTCACGCGAGAACAGCGTCCCGGGCTGATCCCGACGGCCCATCACCGGGATCTTCTGGCTGCTTTCAACGGAGGTTTCCAGGCCCAGCACGGCCAGTGGGGGATGATGGTGGGCGGGGTGACCCTGCTGGCACCACGCCCCATCGGCTGCACCATAGCTCGTTACAAAGACGGAAGGATGCGGGTGGCGGTCTGGAAGCGAATCGCGGATACCGAACCGGAGATGACCTACTACCGCCAGACCCCTCCGTGCCTGATTGAGGAGGGGAAGATCAACCCAGCAGCCCAGGAGAAGAACACGGCATGGGGAGCCACCGTGGACGGCGGCACAATCATCCGTCGCTCCGGCTTCGGCCTAGATGAGAGCGGTAAGATCGGGTTCTACGCGATGGGGGATGGGCTCAGTGCCGGCACGCTTGCCAAGGCGCTGCTCGTGGCCGGGGCCTACGACGCAGCCCAGCTGGATGTGAACTTTGCGTACCCCCGGTTCTTCTTCTTCGATGGCAACCCGTCCGCCCCCCCCCGGATCACCCAACCGCTTGCGCCGCTCTCGAACTGGAAGTCCGACGAGTACGTGACCCGAGCTGAATTCCGCGACTTCTTTTACCTCACCCGGAAGACTCCGACTCCCTGAACTTTCGAGCTGCTGAGGCTGCTCCCTCTCCTCGCGCCTTGCCCGGCAGCGGTACCAGGGATGCGAACAAGGGGGTAGACCGCGGGTATGGGATGGGAATCCGATCGATCAAGGCCCGTGGGGAGGCGAAACAAAGACGAAACACAGGTGTGCTAAGGGACTATATGGCGGCTGAACCCTCCGTCGCCTCCCAAGCCATGAAAAAAATTGAGGCCATCATTAAGCCCTTTAAACTCGACGAGGTGAAGGATGCGCTCACGGAGGTTGGGGTACAGGGTATGACCGTCACTGAGGTGAAAGGATTCGGGCGGACAGGCGGGAAGAAGGAGGTGTACCGGGGGTCTGCCTACGTGGTGGATTTCGTCCCGAAGATCAAGGTGGAGGTGGTGGTCCCAGAGCCGTTGGTCCCCTCGGTGCTAGACGCAATCGAGCGAGCAGCACGCACTGGACGGATCGGGGACGGCAAGATCTTCGTATCGCCGGTGGAGGAGGTCATCCGGATCCGCACTGGCGAACGGAACGAGGAGGCCCTTTGACCCGGGGATGGGGTTAGCCCTCCCCGGAGCTGGTGTATCTTCCAAGGGATGGCTTCCCCAGATGATCCGCGAGCGCCGCCGGAAGGCACGCTCCTCGACCACAAGTACCGGCTCGTGCGCTTCCTAGCCCAAGGGGGTATGGGAGCTGTCTACGAGGCGGAGGGGCCTGGAGGAGTACGGCTTGCGATCAAGGTCATGCTCGATACATCCCAAACGGCTCGGGAGAGCGGGGCTTGGGCTCGCTTCTTGAGGGAGGCGCAAGTATCGTCGTCTCTATCCAGCCCTCACATCGTTCAGGTAGTTGGAGGAGGGATCGACGCCGAGCTAGGAACGGCCTACTTGGCTATGGAATTCCTCTCGGGAGAAGACCTAGAGACGCTGCTCAACCGGGTGGGGCCCCTCCATCCTCAGGTGGCGGTGCGGTTGGTGCTCCAGGCAGGTCGGGGCTTGCAGGTAGCCCACCGAGCGGGGATCGTCCACCGAGACCTCAAGCCCGCCAACCTTTTCTTGGTGAATCATGCAGGGGAGATCACCGTGAAAGTGTGTGATTTTGGCATTGCCAAGATCCACCCGAACCACGACCAGCAACACTTGACCGGGACGGGGCATGTGCTGGGTTCGCCCCTGTACATGGCGCCAGAGCAGGTGCTTAGCTCTCGACGGGTTGATGCCCGGGCCGACATCTGGGCCCTCGCTATGACGCTCTACCATGCGCTGGCAGGCGAGCCACCGCTGGAGCGCCACGCCACGTTCACCGAGTTGGTGCTGGCACTGACGATGCAACCGATCCCGCCGCTTCAGGAGTCCGCCCCCTGGGTGACACCAGGGCTGGCAGCGGTGGTTCACGGAGCACTGATTCGGGACACGGAGGCTCGCTGTCCCTCCATTGACGAATTTCTCCGGGCGCTGACCCCTCACGCAGGCGGGAGCGATGATGTGACTGCCGGAATGCTCGTCGGATTCTCCGAGGAGCAGCGGCGGCAGGTGCAGCCCATCCTTTTGACTCCTGGAACCTGGCAGGAGGCGCTTGCCCACAACCGGGAGGCCGATCCACTCCTGGGAAAGGTTCTTGCGGGCAAGTACGAGCTAGTACGAACCTTGGGGGAAGGTGGGATGGGAGCAGTGTACGAGGCGCGCACCTCCCAGGGAGAGTCCTTCGCTTGCAAGGTGATCCGACCCGATCTGGTGGGGTCGAACCCCGACGCTATGCGGAGGTTGATGCGCGAAGCACGTACCTCGATGCGCTTGGTTAGTCCCCATGTGGTGCGAGTCATTGAGGTCGACAACGACATGACCCTCGGGCTCCCCTTCATTCTGATGGAGCTTCTCCAGGGGTTCGACCTCTCGACGCTGTTGGCCAGCCAGGGCCCCCTCTCCCCTCCCGCTGCCTGTCGCCTCTTCATCGATGCTTGCCGTGGCCTCGCAGTGGCTCACCACGAGGGGGTGATCCACCGAGACATCAAGCCCGCCAACCTTTTCCTGCACCAAACGGGAGGCCCTGGTGCTCCGCTGGTGGTCAAGGTCTGTGACTTCGGCATTGCTAAGCAGACGGACAGCGAAGCCTACGGCAACATGAGTACCGAGCTAACCCGGACCGGAGGTCTGCTGGGTTCTCCGCTGTATATGAGCCCGGAACAAGCACGCAATGCTAAGACGGTCGATGCTCGGACTGACATCTGGAGCCTTTCCCTCTCTCTCTACGAGGCGCTGACCGGACAGAAGGCTTGGCAGGGTTTTCACTCTCCCGGAGAGCTGGTTCTAGCCATCTGTACCCAGGAAATCCGGCCTATCCAGGACATTGCCCCTTGGATTCCCCCGGGCCTTGCGGAGGTTGTTCACCGGGGGATGCAGCGGGATCCCTCCCAGCGCTATGCCTCCGTTGAGGAGATGGCCCAAGCGCTGGAACCCTATGCTGCCTCTTGTCCCGTGCTCACTCTCGAAGCCCTGCCCCTCTCCCAGCACCAGCGGGAGGTCATTGCCGAGCGTAGCCCACTGTCCCACCGTGCTGCTGTCTCCGATGCCACCGCGGACAGCACTCGGGACGTCCTCCCTCGCTCGATTCCTTCGAAGCCTTCCTTCGCTATCCCAGCTGCTGTGCTTGCGTTTGCCGCTGCCGCCCTCCTGGGTGGTGCCTGGATGACCCGAAGTTCAGAGTCCCGGGAGAGCCTTGCTGCCACCCCAACCCTACCGGTTTCCGCAGAGAAGCAGCCGGTTCCTACCACCCCCACGGTAATCCCAGTTTCGGACCTAGTGGTGCGTATTCCGGTTTCCCCCCCCCAAGCTGTCGTAACTGTCCAAGGTAAGCCCCAGGGCCTCCAGGACGGGGCCATCGAGCTCAACGGGAAACCCGGCGACCGCTTCCAGGTCACCATCGAGGTCGATGGCCTACGGCGCGAAGTCCAGGTGATCCTCACCAGCGACGGCAAGGCCATCCCTCCTTCTCTCGAAGGCCCATCCCGACCAACCAAGGCTGCCGCCAAGAGTGCTTCTACCCCGCTCACCTCTCCAAACGCTACCCAAAACACCAAGACCACCCCCACCAAGCCAGATCCACCTTCCAACCATCCTGCTGGCCTAGGCCAACAGAAAGACTGGCGCTGACCCAAGAGGCCGACCAGGCGCCCCCTTGCAGTCCCACGGCGTCCGGAGCATCTCGACCCCATGGAATTCACCCTGAACGAAACCCAGCGGATGGTGCAGCAAGTGGCCCGGGACTATGCCGAGCGGCGCCTCCGACCCATCGCGGCCCAGCTCGACCGGGAAGGAACGTTCCCAACCGAGCAGCTCCAGGAGATGGCCGAGTTGGGGCTGATGGGGGTGAATATCCCCGAGAGACTAGGCGGCGCGGAGGCAGGGGCGGTGGCTTATGCGCTAGCGATGATGGAGATCGCCGCTGCCTGTGCCTCTACAGCCGTAACGATGGCGGTAACCAACATGGTCGCCGAGGTGATTACGGCCTTCGGTACGGAGGATCAGCAAACACGCTATGTTCCGGCGCTCACGTCAGGGCGCTACCTGGCAGGGGCCTTTGCCCTCAGCGAGCCCGGGGCCGGTAGCGATCCTGGAGGGATGCGTACTACAGCTACTCGGGTCAATGGCGGATACCTCCTTGATGGTCAGAAGCAATGGATCACCTCGGGAGCCTATGCCGGAGTACTCGTCGTATGGGCTCGCACCGGAGGCCCGGGTACCCGAGGGATCTCCTGTTTTCTGGTGGAGCAGGGGGCCAAGGGAATGAAGACTGGGCGCCCGGAGGACAAGATGGGGCTCAGGGCGTCAAACACGGTCCCGCTCACTTTTGAGTGCTGTTTTGTCCCTGAGGAGGCCATGCTGGGTGAGCCTGGCAGCGGCTTCAAGATTGCCATGATGGCCCTTGACGGAGGGCGCATCGGCATTGCTAGCCAAGCCTGCGGCATCGCCCAGGCGGCCCTGGATGCTTCCCTCCGCTACGCCAAGGATCGGCAGCAATTCGGGAAGCCTATCGCTGACTTCCAGGCAATCCAGTGGATGCTTGCAGACAGCGCCACCGAGCTGGACGCTGCCCGGCTCCTGGCCCTCCGTGCCGCAGCCCTCAAGGAGGCCAAGCAACCTTTCTCCCGGGAAGCAAGCATGGCTAAGCTTTTTGCCAGTGAGGCGGCCAACCGTATCTGCAACCGAGCGGTTCAGATCCACGGGGGCTATGGCTATACTCGAGAGTTCCCCGTCGAGCGCTATCTCCGTGACGTTCGTGTGACCACCATTTACGAGGGTACCAGCGAGATCCAGCGGACCGTCATTGCCCGGGCCATGCTTCGGTGAGGTTTCCACCTCGGCAATTCTGCCTTGGTTCTAGAGCCACTTCTCTTAGGGGATTTGCAACGCTTTGGCGTCCTTGTTCTCTGGATCCTGGCGCAGTGCCTCATCGCGAGCGGCCCGGGCCTTCACTTTGTCACCCTTCCTGAGAAAAGCGCGAGCTAGGGTGACGTTGGCTTTGGCCGCAGTGCGCTCCTTGAGGGGCTGGCAGAGCAGGGCGCTCTCCGCTTCGAAGATGGCGCGCTCTATGTCTCCTGTCTCCAGGAGCGCCTGGGCGTAGAGCGCGTGGGTCTCGGCACCGTGGATATCCACATAGAGGGCTCCTTCCCCCACCTTGTTCGCCTCGTCCCAAAGGCCCCGGTTTACCAGATGCGAGAGCAGTCGTCGCCATACGCGGCGATCATGCTGGTCAAGAGTAGCTAGCTTGCGAAGCAGGGCGAGTTCCCGTTCCCCATCTTTCGCTTTGCGAGCCATGTCGGCTAGCGCCTGGAGGGGCTCTGCTTGGGTGGGATCGAGGTTACTGGCGGCCTCAAAGTGGGCTGCCGCGGTCCCAAGATCCCTTCTGCGGCTCGCGATATCGCCAAGGAGCATACGGACGGCATAGCCATCGTTTCCTTCAGCGATCATGGTTTCCAGCTCCTTCCTTGCCTCGTCGGGCTTCTTATGCTGGAGGGCTACGCGAGCCCGGAGGTAGCGAGCATCCGGGTTCTTCGGCTCG
Organism: Polyangiaceae bacterium; assembly: GCA_025057345.1. Taxonomy (GTDB): domain Bacteria; phylum Myxococcota_A; class Polyangia; order Polyangiales; family Polyangiaceae; genus JANWXX01. The sequence continues at coordinate 8,114 of JANWXX010000114.1, forward strand.
ATCTTCTGGGCGGCATCAAGAGCGACCAAGGCTCCCTTGCTATCCCCGGCAGCGAGGCGAGCTAGGGCGAGTTGGATCTGGGCGGCAGCGCTGGAGGATTGAGCCTGAGCCTCCTTCTCGGCGACTTCGAGGGGTTTGGCGCGAAGATCCGGGAGATACTGCTTCTTGTAGCGAGCGAGGCGCTGGTCCAACCAAGTGCGGAACTGGCGGTCGATCTCGTCGCCAGAGACGCCGAGGGCCGAACGAAGCACCTCCGGAGTACGTTTGCCCTCTCCCCAGGCCTGGAGCATGGTGACTAGCTTCGGCATCCCGTACTTCTCCGCAAGGAAAACCACAATCTGGCTAGAGGCGTAGTAGGCGGTGGTCATATCCCGGGCGTCCTCTGCATGGGTGAAGGCGCGGTTCATTTGCTCAATGGCTGGAACCTTGCCACGCCGGAGCGCCAGATAGAGGGCCTGGTCCTCCTCCCGGGACCACTCGGGGCGGCGGAGGATGGTTTCGTACTCACTCAATCCCTCGGTGAACCAGCGGGGGACATGATTCCTTGACTGCTGGATGGCGAAGACGTGACCGACCTCATGCCAGACCACCATACCCCAATTGAAAGGCTCGGCCTTAGGACTGATGGCCGCAAGAGTCTCTCCGAAGCAGACTCCCTGAATCCCGACATTGGGTAGACCGGAGGTGCGGACGCTGAAGTGCTCGCGACTCCCGTACAGCTCGACGCCGATAGGGGTTGTGGGTTCAAAGCCATAGCGCTTTTGCATGTCGGTCCAGGCATCGTTGAGGAAGCGAGGAAGGTAGCGCTCCAGGACCTTTTTCTCATCCTTGGGATATCGAACCAAAAAGCGCGTTCCTACCTTCTCGCTCTCGTAGTACTGGGGGATATCACGCTCGTAGAGGTTGAGGGTGTTGTAGGCGCGCACATTGAATTTGTCCTTGCGAAATCCGAGATTCAGGTTGGCAATCCCCTCCGCTTCGGCCCCGATACGGATCTGGTTAAGCCCGAGGTTAACCAAGAAGGAGCCCTCCTGTGGATCGATCTTGGATGCCTTCTTCATCATCTCGACGATTTCGGCATAGCGATGCTCCCACTCAGCGAATTCACCGATGATTTGGTAAGCCCTGGCGAACTCGGGGTTCTGCTCAAAGGTGGCCTTGAGGGCTGCCTCCATCCCCGGCTTGTCGTCTGCAAGAAATCGGATTGCTGCCTTCATCGCCAGAAGTTCCGGATGGCGCGGATCGATGGCGAAGCCTGCGGCTAGAGCCTTCTCGGCCTCCTCGATCTCCAAGTCCCTCAGGGCGATCCCCGCGCGAAGGAAGCCTGCCTCTGGGCGCATTTTGTCCACCGCTAGTGCATGCTGAATCTCGCGCTCAGCTCCCTCGAAATCGAGGGTTTGGGCCAGCTTGACCTCGGCCATCAGGAGCCTGGCTTCAGCAAGCTCCGGGGCGGCCTTTAGCGCCGCGCGGACCATCTCCTCGGCACGGCCGATGTTGTATGCCTCCAAGAAGAGCCGGGCGCGCCAGAGGAACAACTCTGGTGTCTTGTTTCCGGCGCGCTCTGCATCGTCGTAGGACTCATTGGCATCCCGCTTGCTACGGAGCAGATGGGTGGCCCGGCCTACCAGGGCCATTCCTTCGGCGTCGCGAGGGGTAATCTTCTTGCTGTTGAAGTCGTTGACGAGGGACATGAGATAGGGTTCAGCATCGCGGCTACGGCCCATGCGCAACAGGATCTCGCCGGCCACCAGCCGGGCACGCCGTGCGTTCTCCTCATCCTTCACCGCCTCGCAGGCCCTCAAGGCCTCCTCTAGCTTGCCACGACGGGCCAGGGCCAGCGCCTTCACCGGGGCTGCAGCCACCTTCGAGGACTTGTCGACTCGGGCAGCTTCATCGGAGAGCCTGATGGCCTCGTCGAGTCGGCCAGTCTCCAGCATGACTCGAGCCAGACCCACCAGTGCAGGCCCTTTCTCCTTCGGGTTCTTAGAGGCCTTGCTCAGTTCTTCCTCGGCGGTGGCATACTCGGAGGCGCCAAGGGCGTCGAGCCCCCCCTGGAGCCCTACCCGCGGAGGGGGCTTGGCAGGGCGCTCTTTCTGATCCTCTCGGCTTGGGAAGCCGTCGTCGAGGGCGAACTCCCCGGGCTCCCCCTCCTCGTCGTGGTCCAGGGAGGATGACCCTCCTGCAGAAACCGCTGCGGAAACCGATGGGGCCGGTGGTGTATCGATCTTCGAGGCTCTGGGCGTGCAATGGGGTGCGAGGAGCAAGGACAACAAGGGGAGGACCAGGGCCCTTGGAGCAGACCGATGAGGAGCAGACATGACTTCATCTTGTGCGAGGGGCTCGCCGGCGTCACGCTGGAGGTGGTCAGGGGGCGTTCTCCCTGAACGTCCCGTGGTGGGGGACAAAAGCCTCTTGTCGATACCACCATTCCCTGAGTAAAAGGCCGCCCCTTGACCTGCATCATCGTTCCCAAGATCGTGCCCGACCCGACCCGAGCTCTTGACGCCCTCGATCGCGCTCTTGCGTGTGCTCGTCGGGGTGCCCCGGATCGCCCTCTGCTCCTGGTACAGCGTGACGACTTTCTTGTCGCCAACCAGAGCCAGCGAGTCGAGCTTCGCGCGCGGCTCGATGCAATCCTCACTAGCGAAGATCCAGAAGCTGGCCTCGACGCTCTCCTCACCTGCGGCGCCCTCGACGCGCTACTTCCTGAGGTGAAGGCTCTGGTCGGCTTTGGTGACGGTGAGTGGCGTCACAAGGATGTCTGGAAGCATACCAAGCAGGTGGTCCGTCAAGCGGAGAATCGTCTTGAGATCCGCTGGTCGGCACTGCTCCACGACATTGGCAAAGTGCGCACCCGATCCATCTCCCCCGAGGGGGAGGTGCATTTCTTCGGTCATGCAGAGGTAGGTGCCCGCATGTTCGACAAACTCGACCGGCGCACCAGTTTCTTCAAGGACGATGCCCCCCTTCGAGAGACGATACGCTTTCTCATCCTTCACCACCTCCGGGCAGCTTCCTATGATCCTTCCTGGACCGATAGTGCAGTCCGCCGCTTCGGTAAAGAGATCGGCCCCCACCTCGACGCCCTCCTCTGTCTCTCTCGCGCTGACATCACCACCAAGCGTCCCGAGAAGAAGCGCAAGGGGCTCCGGCAGCTTGACGAGCTTGCTGAGCGCCTTGCACGGATTCAAGAGCAAGATGCTCAAATCCCCCCTCTTCCCTCTGGCCTTGGCGATGTCCTCATGCAACGCTTCGGCCTCCCTCCTTCCCGCCTCATTGGCAACATCAAGCGTGCTCTGGAAGGCGAGGTGGATGCTGGTGTCCTCCCCGCCCACCAGCCCGCCGAGTTCTATGTGGATCACGTTGCCACCAACGCCGAGCGCTATGGGCTTCAGGTAGGGTTACCGGCTCCTTTCCTGGCAGGCTTTCCCTTTGCTACAGGAGGTAACCTCAACCATGCCTCACTTCACGCCGAACTGTGGCCCTTGCTGGTAGACGCAATCGGCGACCAAGTTCGTCCCATCCACGGGCTTATCATTGTCGTCATCGCAGACGATGATCCAGGGCAGGTTGTTGCTGGCCTTCTCGGCGAATTCGTTGGTACCTGTAGCCAGTACGGTATAATGCCCTCCCTTCTTCAGCGAGTAGGCGCTGGGGGTTATGGAGAGCACCACCTTGGTGTCGGCGCGCTGGAGGCCCAGGGTCGCATCCCCCTCCTCGACGAGGATCTCATCCCCCTCAGCATATTGGATGGCTGACTTACCCTCGGAGATCAGCGTGGTGAACGAGTTGTCGCTCGTGACATAGGCCCCAAAGTTGACCCCTGCAGGCACGTTGACGATGCCGTTGAAGTACGCCACGCTCGCTGCGGAAGGGTCACCTTTGGGGGAGCGAAGCGAGAACAGCTCGATAGGCTTCTTGGAGCCTCCACTACCTGAGTCACCAGCAAGGATGATGGTGTAGGCTTCACCCTCCAGCAACGTTGCCTGAAAATCAGAGATCTTGCTATCCACCTTGGTGTTGCAGTTGGTGGCACCATCCGCCACGAAGCGGAAGTCGACGTCCCCTAGGGTCTGCGCCTCAAACCAGCGGGAAACCGTGGGGGCGAAGAACTTGTCTGCCGCAGTTTGCTGACCGGAGCTGCCGAAGATGGGCTTGGCGTCTTCCCAATCCGCAGTTGCAGCCTTCACGCAGATGTCGATGGCTTTGGCCTTGTAACCCACCACCAGGTTCGCTAGCCGCACGTAGGTTGCTGTTCCATTCCCTCCCCCCCCGTTTCCAGCCTCGCCCCCGTTTCCAGCCTCGCCCCCGTTT
>JANWXX010000115.1 GCA_025057345.1 Polyangiaceae bacterium
AGATCTTCGACGGGATCCAGGGGGTTTCCAGCGGGGCGCTTCGGGGAGCCGCTGACACCCGCTTCGCCTCTTGGATGAATGTGCTCTGCCACTGGGGCGTAGGCCTTCCTTGCGCTGTACTCCTTGGGCTGGTGCTGGGAGGGGGAGTAGTGGGGCTCTGGTGGGGTCTCTGTACTGGTTTGCTGGTGGTGTCGGTAGCCTTGCTTTGGCGTTTCTTCCTTATCTCCTCCCGCACCATCACCGCCGTGTGAACTTCTTGTGGGGTTCCAACCCTCTCTTGGCGACGCACGGTTCGGTCTGGTAGGGAAGGCCGAGCATCAAAAGGTGACCTTGAAGGTTGCCAGCACGGTGCGACCATTCTGGATGAGTCGCCGCTGGGGGAACTCACTACTGACCGGTAGCCGATAACGCCAGTCGAACAGGTTGTAGACACCGATGGCGTAGCTAGTTCCGTAGCGAGTTTCCTCTCCAGAGAGAATGACGTCCCAAATGGCTGCTGCTCCACTCTGCTCCTGAGGGGGGTCAGAGGCTAGCTCAAAGCGGTCATAGCGAGGTCCCTCAAGGGAGAGCCGACTGGCAAGCGTCAGCGCCCGGTTGAGGAGCGGAATGGCTCCCCGTATCGACCCCAGATACCGGGGTGAGTCCGGTACCTCTCGCAACTGATCCTGGTTACGGTTGCCTTGGCGGTAGCTCGCTCGCTGGATGCTCCCGGAGATACTCACCATCCATCCCTGCCTCCAATCCCGTCGAAGCTCTCCCTCTGCCCCCACGATGATCGTCGGTACAGGCGAGTTCACGTAAAGGATCGGATCGATCTCATTTCCCGTCCCCCGGGGTGTAATGAGATCGTAGATGGAAGAAAGAAAGGTTGTGGTCGTGAAGGTCGTGGCAGGGGAGAGACGCTGGGTGAATTCGATCTCTCCCCCGTAGATCTCTTCCGGTTTCAGATTCTTGCTGGGGATCTGCGTCAGCCCGCCATCATTGTAGTACAACTCGTAGAGGCTTGGTGCCCGGAAAGCCTTTGCTCCGATGACCTTTACCGTGCTTTCTTTGGCGGGCTTCAAGATCATCGCTACCCGCGGGTTGAGTGATACACCGTCGAAAGTGGAGAAATAATCAAGCCTTGCCCCTGCCGAGAGCCGCACTATGTCTGCAGGGGACCAGTCCGCCGAGAAGTAACTGCCTGCCACCTGGAATGGGTGGTTGTCGTTCAGGTAAATACCTGCCCCATCCTGACCAAGCAACTTCGCTTTTGTATGGAAATTCCATTCACCTCCGATGATGAGGCGGAACGTATCGGAAGATGCATAGAGCGCCCTTAGTTCGCCCCCGAACCAGCGCCCTTCGAAGTCCTCCTTGCCCAAGTCTCCTGAGGCATAACCATATCTCCCACTGAAATTGTAGAGATCTGCATGGGTTCTTACCATGAGCCGCATCGTTGAGGTGATCTTCGGCTCGTAGCGCAGCTCGACGAAACCGCGGGTATCAAGTAGACGGGTTCTCCTGTCTCCTAGTCTAGTTCCATAGGCACCAGTGGGGATAGTCTTCTCTCGGGATGTATAGAAGCTCTGTATGATCAGATCTCTCCACTGGAATTTGGCCTGGGTGCTGGCGGCGCGGACTCCATCTGCGTTGGAGGAGCTCCCGTCAGTTTCTGGCCCTGCCAGCTCTGGGAAGGAGAAGTCCCGGCCGGAACCCTTGGCTCCCATCACCGAAAGCCAAGCGCTAGCATCCTTGCTCAGGGCGACGTCGGCGCGAGCACGGCCCCGGGCCAGACCATAATCGAACACAGAGAGCCCAACCTCGCCTCCAGTGTGTCCGCGACCCTCTCGGGGGACAAGGTTGACAACTCCAGCAAAGGCATTGGTACCGTAGACTACGGAACCGGGCCCCCGGATCACCTCGATACGCTCGATGTCCTCCAGATCAACCCGGTTGTCGAGACCGGTGTAGGAGGAGCCGATGTAGTTGTCGTTGGTTGCGTATCCGTCGAGGAGCACCAGCGTCCGCTGCCCGTAGTCCCCCAGCCGGGAAAACCCACGGACGCCGATCGTACTGTAGCTCCGGGAGTCGCTCACATAAAACCCGCGTACTCCCCGGAGCGCCTCGGCGATGGTTGGGTAAGCGAAGGCGCGGAGATCCCGGCGAGAGAGCACTGAGACGGAGCTGGGAGCATCCTCGACCGCCTCTGCTGTTCTCGACACCGCGGAAACCTCCTCTACCTGGCGCAGATCGACTTCGATCTTCGTGGGCTCTCCTAGGGTCACCTCCACGGTCCTGCGTACCTCACGGAAGCCGGGAAGTCGGATTGTTACCAAGTGCGTCCCTACCGTCACAGGCACCACCGCCGGGGTGAAACCCACCTGTCGGCCATCCACGAGAATCTCCGCGTCCCTCTCATCGGTGGCCACTACCAGGCTCCCTTGCATCGGCTGCAGCCTGGCCTGGATCTTCGTCATCCCCTTGGCCACAACGTCCACTAGATGCACGTCATCCTGGTGCCCTGGAAGTCGGAGTGTGATCTGGTGACGCCCCGGTGCGAGCCCCAAGCTCCCTGCACCCAGAGCCTCTATCGGCCCGCTATCTACACTCACGGTGGCCTCCGGTGGTGCACCTTCCACCTGTACGATCCCCAGGATCTTCTGCAGTGTGAGCCTTACCTTGACGGTCTTGCCTACCGCGAGTTGCACCTCCACCGGTGTCGCATCTTCGTGCCCCGCTAGGTCAGCTAGCACGCGCACCTTGCCGGGCGGGAACGCGAGAATTCTCGGGGCGGCTCCGCGAGCCCCTAGATCCTTCCTGTCGATGTAGATATTGGCTCCTGGAGGATCCGTCTCGACTTGGAGGAGGGCCACCCGTGCCTGCAGAGCCGTTAGAGAGGCCTCCACTATTTTTCGAGCCGTGCTGTCCGTCTCCCCCTCCAGCGCCAGGGTATAGTACCGGTAGGCATCGTTGAGCTGGCCAAGCTGCTCGTAGGATTTCGCGATGTTGAACATCACGTTACGGTTGCGTACGAGACGGTTGGAGCGCAAAAAATACTCTAGGGCACCTCGGAAATCGCGGCCCATAAACTTCTCTGCACCGATGCGGAAGTAGAGCTCTGCCTCGTCAGCCACGTCATCCGCGCGAGCTTGCCCCTGGAGTACCCCTAGCGCGAGCAGCAGCGCAAGCACGGCGAGGGTATGCCGCGAGAAACGAGCCAGCATGTAGGGTTACCTCGTCATTCGGATGGCAGGCGGCGGGGGGGGCGGTGGCTCGGCAGTCCCCTCCGTCATCTTGGTAGGAGCGGCGGTCTTCACGCTCTTCAGGTGGGGTTTGCTTCCTCTGGAGGGTCGATCTTCGGCGACTTTGAGCGGGATATCCATGCGGGTGGACTCGGATGGCAGCGCACCGAGGATGAAAGGCTCGAAGCCGTCGAGCTTCAATGAGAGCTTTTTTCCCTGGAGTCCTTCGAGGGGAAGCTCCAGGGGGGTGACTCCGAGCTCTCGCTCTCCGTCGGATACGTGAGCTCCCTCGGGGATCGAGTGGAGCCGGAGTACCGGCCGCGCCGGCGCTTCCGCGAAGAGGTTCGGCGCAGAGTAGGAAGGGGCAGGTTGCGTGGAGGCAAGGGGCTTGGTTGCTGCCTCCTCTGTCGAGGAAGGCCGGAGCATCACCACCCCGCCTACCAGCATCGCCGCTCCGACCCCTGCAACCACGAGCAATCCAAGGTTTTTCTTCGAGGAAGGGGCTGGAACATCGGGCCTTGTGGGCGCCTCAGCGGAGGCTAGCGAGGGCAGGCTCCCGAGCTCCTCGGCGGGTTTCGGAGAGGCCATGCGCCCTCCTGGAGGGGTCGCGGTGAAACCGGGATAGGAGCCGGATCCTGGTACGGACGAGATGCCGGGATAAGAGCCAGAGAGGAGTGCAGGCTGGGGGCTAGTCACCCCATAGCGCGCCTCGCACACCCATAGATCTTCGAACAATTCATCGAGGCTTTGGTAGCGATCTGCGGGACGTTTGGCGAGGCAGCGAGCGAGTAGCCGCTCCAACTCCGGTGGGAACGGGGCCCCCTCGGGGCACCGCTCGGAGAGGGTCGGAGCCTCCTTGTGAACGTGTTGGAGCATCACCTGAGTCAGCGATCCCTCAAAGGGAGGCTTACCCGCCAGACAGTGGAAAGCCATGGCTCCCAGGGAATAGATGTCGGCGCGGCAGTCGAGGGGGCCGCCCTCGATCTGCTCAGGAGCCATGTAGGTCGGTGACCCCAGCAATGCACCGGCCTCCGTCAGCTCGTCCGGATCACCCGCCTGTTGGGTCTGCTTGACGAGGCCGAAGTCGAGCAATTTGTAGAGGTGTTCCTCTCCTTCTTGAGCGAGGAAGATGTTGGCCGGCTTCAGATCCCGATGCACCATCCCGCTCCGGTGAACCTCCCGCAGACCCTTGCCTACCTGGCGCAGCATGTCGAGCACCGCTGTCGGCGCCATGCGCTGCCCTCCCCGTAGCTGCGCCGAGAGTGGTGCCCCCTGGAGGAACTCCATGACCATAAAGAACGAGTCGCGTCCTTCGATCTGCCCATAGTCGAAGACGGTTACGATATGCCGGTGGCGTAGCTGGGAGAGCGCGCTTGCTTCCCGGAAAAAACGCTTCTGGAATGTCTCGCCTTCGTTCTTGGACCCACCTGGGCTCGACCCGCCTTGCACCAGGTAGGGATGCACCACCTTGACTGCCACGATTCGCTCCAGAGGAAGCTGCACGGCTTTGTAGATTTTTCCCATACCACCGGAGCCGATCTGCTCAAGCAATCGGTACTTCCCGTTGAGCAGCGAACCAACGGTGAGGCCATCGCGGTCAGCGAGGGAGCGAGCCATGGAGCTCACCCATCATATCCCCTTCTCTTCCTCCCGTCGCCCCTCCTGCGCGGATGGATCGACGTGGGTCCAAGAGCGTGAGAATCTGGAGGTGGTGGAAAGTACCTCGCGGCAAGCTCGCCGTTCCGTGCCACGGTTGCTCTTTTGACACAGACCCTAGAAACCGGGCTCAAAGCCCGTGCTGGGCGATGTAATCGTTGGTAAACTTCCAAGCCTTTTCGTAGCTGTCGCCGGTGGTTTTGGCGATGAATTTTTCGATTTCGCCACCGACGAGAGGCACTTTGACGTGGAGATCGACCTCACAGATACGCTCGATCTTCTTCTCCCCCCGTGGCTCGGCCCAGAATAGCCCCGAGATGGAGATTTTGTCTGCCATCTTGGAGGTCGTGATTTGATAGCTCCACTTCTTGGTGGTTGGGTCAAAGGAGCCCTCCTCTACGTAACCAATGGAGTCGCCGATGAGCTTCTTGACCACTGCGGGGGCCTCGGTTTTCGGCTCAATGCGGACGCGACGGCGGCGGGGGCCGCCTGGCTCACCGGTCAGCTCCAGCAGCTCGTAGTTGAACTTGAGCACTTCCCGGAACAGCTTCTCGTTGTACTCGGTGCTGAAAAAGATCTTGCTCCAGTAGGTGTCGAGGTCGGTATGGAAGGTGTGTCGGTACGTGGCCTTCATGACCTGGTGGCATAACACGGCAGGGCTCAAGGATGTCTTCTCTCCCGATAGCCGCCCTCCCCCGAGAGCAGCGAGGGAAACTTCCACCGGAGCAGTCCCAACGCCACGAACCCAAGAACGACAGCAAACCAAAGGGTGGCGATGCGAATCAAGATCATCGCGCTGGTGGCTGTCGCTGCGGGCACTCCCCCTAGGTGTGTGAGCTGCTGCTCCAAGGAGCCTTCGGTGACCCCGAGCCCCCCTGGTACTGGGATCAGCGCTCCGGCAAGCTGGCTGGTGGCATAGAAGAACATCGCCATAGGCAGCGAGGTGGAGGTCACCCCGAAGCCTAGGAGCAGTACCCAGAGCGACAGCCCCTCCAGCGACCAGGAAACCAATGAAAGTGCCGTAGGCACTAGCAGCGCCCCTGGTGAGGTGAGCATCCGCAGGCTCTCCCAGGCCGCTCGCACTCGGGGCGCCAGCCGGACCCAGGCTCCGTGCCTTGCCCCCATCCAGGCAATGATGGCGTCCGGGATCCTCTGCGATGCGATCAACGTGAGGGCCGCTACTACGGCGAGGGTGCCTAGCCCTCCCCAAAAAAGCCCTCCTGAGAAACCCAGGCTCCCTATGATCACCAGCCCGATGATGCCGATGAGGTCGGTGAGGCGCTCGGCCACCACGATGGGGGCGGTCCTCGCTCCAGGAACATTGTGGGTCTCCGAGAGCACCAGGCTCTTGAACACCTCCCCCACCTTTCCTGGGGTCACCGTGAGCACGAAGCCCGACAGGAAGGTGAGGAAGCTATCCAGCTTAGGGATGCCCTGAACATCGAGCCGCGCCAGGTAAAATTCCCACTTGAGGAAGCGGAGCAGGTAGTTGCTGAAGGTAAGCCCCAGCGCCGCGGCGAAGTACCCCCACCGGAAGGCTCCAAGCTGCTCACCGATGGCCTGGTAACCTCGATACAATACGAAGGCCCCGTAGACGACCACCCCCAGCAGGGCCGCACCCAGCAGCCTCCGCACCAGCGTCCGGGGGTTCAAGGCTTCCTCCAGCGCCGCAACCGCAGCAACAGCGCCCCCATCCCTAGCGCTGCGATCAGCGCACCTACCCCAGCAATCACGGGCCTTGGCACGTCGTAGCGCCCGGAAGCTACTCCCGGGGGTGGCCCCTCGATCTTCACTATCGGCTGCAAGGCCAGCATCGGCGCGGGGCATACTCGTGCCCTATTGGTCGGGCAAGCCCGGGGCGTTGTCGATCCACCCCGGCATAAGCACACCCTGGCCTGTCCTGACCGTTATCGTTCACACTGCTCGGTACGATCGCTCGGTGAAAGAACTGGTCTTACCTGGTTTGGACCTTGCATGGAAAGGTGTGCTACCCTGAGATTCCCTGAGGTTTCAGATTCTGGGGCTGCACCGAGATAACCATGAGAGCAAGCAAGATCAGTCGGGTTGTGTGGCTGGCGGGCGTGATGGCCGCGCTGGGATGTGGGCGGAGCAGCTTGGAACTGGGCGACCTACGCTTCCGGGAGGGTGAGGGAGGGAGCAACGACTTCTCCCTGGGGGGGACGGGAGGGTGGGGAGGCCTGGGGGGTTCGTCTTTGGGTGGTGCAGGGAGGGGGATCATCCTCGGCGGCAGCGGGGGGGTCGGTGGCGGTGCAGGGGCCAGCGGTACCGCAGGCAAAGGGGGAACCGGGGGGGCCGACGGCGGTGAGCCTTGCATCATTAGCGACGACTGTATCGACTTCAATCCATGCACCCTAGATCTCTGCGCCAACGGTCAATGCACCCATGGCCCAAAGGATGCGGATCAAGACGGCTTCCTCGACAATCTTTGCGGAGGTCAGGATTGCGATGACGGCAACCCGCAGATCAAGCCCGGAGTTCTGGAACTCTGCAGCGACGGGCAGGACAACAACTGCGATGGGCTCATTGATTGCCAGGATTTTTCCTGCAAGAACACCCCTGCCTGCGACTGCACTCCAGGGCAGGTGGAAGTCTGCGAAGGGAGCAAGGACGAGGACTGCGACGGTCTGTTCGACTGTGCCGATCCGGACTGCAACGGGAGCTTCCTGTGTGCCTGCGATCCCCTGGAAACGAGCTGCACGGACGGCAAGGACAACAACTGTGACGGGCTTATTGACTGCGGCGACCCCCAGTGCTTCGGCCTCCCGAACTGCGGTTGTGCTCAGGCCGAGCTTAAATGCCAGGATACGAGCGACGACGACTGCGATGGACTCGTTGACTGTGCCGACCCAGACTGCCAGGGTATCCCTGCTTGCCAGTGCCTACCTGCGGAGAGTTGTGGCAACGGCAAGGACGACGACTGCAACGGGTTTCTCGACTGTGCTGATCCAGCCTGTAAGGCGAGCCCTGTCTGCCAGTGCCAGGGGAGCGAGTTGAGCTGCGGCGATGGCAAGGACGAGGATTGCGATGGGGCCTTCGATTGTACTGATCCAGACTGCTCTGCTGACGTATTGTGCACCTGTGGCCAGCTCGACGAGATCTGCAACGACAAGGCAGACAACAATTGCGATGGTCTCGTTGACTGCGCTGATCCGCTCTGCTTCAACACTGTCTTTTGCAAGTGCTTTGGTGCCCCGGCCCCGGAGGTGTGCGACGACGGTAAGGACAACGACTGCGATGGACTCGTCGACTGCGCAGACCCCAACTGCATTGCCAATCCTGCTTGTAAGGAGTGCAAGCCAGAACTCTGTAGCGACAGCCTCGACAACAACTGCAACAACCTTATCGACTGTGCCGATCCGGCCTGTGCCTTTGATCCAGCCTGCACCCCTAAGGCAGAAACCTGCAACAACAAGATTGACGACGACTTCGATGGGAAGATCGACTGTGCCGACGAGGATTGCAAGAACAACCCCCTGTGCCAGCAGAAGCAGTCCAACTGCCTTACTGCCAAGACCCTTAGCGCCAGCGGCACCTACAGTGGTAACACTGCGGGCAATATCGGAGAAACCAAAGGCTCTTGCGGAGGCGATGCTGGTGAGGCGGTCTTCCGCCTGGTGATCTCCACGCCCACCCGGCTCCGGGTTGACACCGATGGATCCCAGTTCGACACGGTGCTCTATCTGCGAGCAGGCTCCTGTGGTTCTGGTAAAGAGGTCGCTTGCAACGATGACTCTGCCAGTACCAAGCTACCCCCGCCCGCCTGGTCCAGCGTCGCGGAGCTCTCCATCCCCATTCTCTACCCTGGGGTCTACTTCCTGTTCCTGGACGGCTACACCGTGGACGCCAACCTCGGCCCCAACCAGGGCCCCTTTGTCCTTCATGTTGAGCTGACCCCTAACCCCCCTGAGATCTGCGACGACGGGTTCGACAACGACGGCGATGTCTACGTGGACTGCGCCGACAGCGACTGCGCTTCAGTCCCTGTCTGCCAGTGCAACGCACCTCAGCCCGCTAGCCCCGAGTTCGGCGTCGCTGCCTGTACCGATGGCCTTGATAACGACTGCGACGGCAAGGTCGATGGTATCGATAAAGATTGCAACGCTAGCGACTACTATGCCACCGAGTTTTGCAACGGCAGCGACGACAATGGGAACCAGATCATCGACGACTTCTCCTGCCGCTGCGCCAAGAGTTCTGAGTGCGGGCCTGGGCAGATCTGCTACTCCCAATCCTCCCGCTCCTGCGGGCCCCCGTGTAACCAGTTCATCGGCGATGTCTGCCCCTTCGTTGCACCGGGCAGTATCTGCAGCCCTACCACTGGCCAGTGCATCTTCCCCTGATGCTGCTCGTGTCCAGGGCTCGCTGGCCTGTAATGGGCGCTTCTTCCGCACTCTCCCTCCAGCTCGTCGACCTTCCCCTGGAGGCTTCCTGGCCGAGCTGTGGTAGGTCGTTTCGGTGACCCAAGTCTTGACGGACGCAGAACAACTTGACCAGCTTGCCGAAGCAGCCGGCCGGATCCGAGCAGCAGTATCCCGGACCGTGGTGGGCCAAGAGCAGGTCATTGATGCCATGCTCGTGGCTCTTTTTGCTCGGGGGCATGCGCTGCTGGTAGGCGTGCCTGGTCTGGCCAAAACCCTCCTGGTTTCTTCGCTAGCACAGGCCCTCGACCTGACCTTCGGGCGAGTCCAGTTCACACCGGACCTGCTCCCTGCAGACATCACCGGAACAGATCTGTTGCAAGAAGAATTGGATGAGGCGGGGCTCACTCGTCGGCGCCTGCGCTTCCTGCCTGGTCCGATCTTCGCCAACCTGGTGCTAGCGGATGAGATCAACCGCACGCCGCCCAAGACCCAGGCAGCACTCCTCCAAGCGATGCAGGAGCGACGTGTCACCGTGGGTTCCGCCACGCACCCGCTGCCGGACCCGTTCCAGGTGTTCGCCACTCGCAACCCCATTGAGCAGGAGGGAACCTACTTGCTCCCCGAAGCGCAACTCGATCGATTTTTGCTGGAGATCCATGTAGGTTACCCCTCCGAAGAGGAGGAACGGGAAATTGCAAGGCGCACCACCTCCGGGGCTCCCGGGCGCGTGGAGCCGGTGCTCTCCATCGAGGAGGTACGGGCGTTGAGCAGGTTGATCCCAAGGATTCCGGTGACGGATGAGGCGGTAAGCTGGGCGGTTCGCAGTGCACGGCTCTCCCGGCCCGGTGAGCGAGGTGCCCCGAAGGAGGTTACAGAATTCGTCCGCTTTGGCGCAGGCCCCCGGGGAAGCCAGGCCTTGGTGCTGGCGGCCAAGGCTCGGGCAGCACTTCGAGGGGAGGCTGCTGCTGATCTGGAGGATGTACGCGAGATGTGGATTCCGGCGATGCGCCACCGGATTGTCCTGAGCTATCGGGCAGAGGCGGAGGGGGTTACGGAGCTTGACATCCTCCAGGCAATCCGCAAGGTCAACCGCTAAATCAAGGCAAGCAGGGGGATGCGTTGACTGGATGTGCTATCCTGCTGCGCCATGGACCAGCCCCGTACCTTCGAAGAGTTCTGGCCGATCTACGTCCGTGCCCACAGCAACAAGCTCAACCGCACCCTTCACTTTATCGGAACCTCGGCGGCTTTCTCTCTGGTAGGGCTCGGGATGCTGACCCGGCGCCTGACGCCGGTGCTGCTGGCTCCGGTGGTAGGCTATGGATTCGCCTGGGTTGGCCACTTCTTCGTGGAGGGCAACCGACCTGCGACGTTTGGCCACCCCCTCTGGTCGTTCAAGGGCGATATGAAGATGTGGCGAATGATCTTGGAGGGGACCATGGATGCGGAGGTGGAGCGAATCCTTCGGCAACAAGAGGCAGCATCCGCAGAGAGCGAGCCGGAACCGGTCATTAATGTCGCTCCGGACCCAACCATCAACTGAAGCTACACCTTCGCCAGCAGCTCCCCTCTGGTTAGCCCTGAGGTTTGACCATCTTGGCTAGCTCTCCATTCTGGAGAAGCTCAAGCACGATGTCGCTGCCACCGATGAACTTACCGTCGATGTACACTTGAGGGATCGTAGGCCAGTTGCTGAACTCCTTGATGCCCTCACGAATCTCCGGGTCTGCTAGGACATTCACCGTTTCGAACTCGGCACCACAGCGCTTGAGCGCTTCCACCGCCCGCGCGGAGAACCCGCACTGAGGGAACTGCTTGGTGCCCTTCATGAACAGCAGCACGCGGTGGTTTCGGATGTAGTCTTCAATCTTCTTCTTGACCTCGTCGCGCATGGTTTCCTCTCGTTGATCAAGTGAGCCGCCGGGAGTGCTCGGCAGGTGTCTTGGTTTCCAATGTGAGCGCGTGGATTCTTGTCTTCATCGCGTCGCCCAATGCGGCGTAGACCGCCCGGTGACGCTCAATCAACCCCTTGCCCTCAAAGGCCCCGCTGATCACCACCGCTCGGTAGTGATCACGGGAGCCCGTCAGATCCTCGATCTGGATGTCGGCATCCGGGAAAGCTTCCTGGAGCATCCGGTGTAGCTCGGAGGGTTCGATCATGACGCTTTGCCTTGGATTGCGCTCCCCCTGCTGTCAAGCACTCCCCGGGGTGGGCAAAACTCACCCGCCCTGGTTCCCAAGGCCGCTCGGGTGTGCTTGTGGGAGGAGGGGAAGTTGCGCCGCGGCACGTTATGGTCCATCTGCTAGCTGCGAATGTCTTTGCGTTCCGAGAACCTTGCACGGCTCGATCATGAGCTCTTCGATGTGCTGATCCTGGGGGGAGGGATCAACGGTGCCGTGTCGGCGGCCTGCCTGGCGGCACGGGGGCTGCGGGTCGCACTCATCGATCGAGGCGACTTCGCTGGCTTTACCAGCCAGCACTCATCCAACCTGGCCTGGGGGGGCATCAAGTATTTGGAATCTTTTGAGCTTAGGCTCGTTCGCAAGCTCTGTCACTCCCGCAACTTGCTGATTCGTAGCTACCCCTCCACTGTGCAGGAGATCCGCTTCTACTTGGCGCATGAGCGGAGCTTTCGTCATCGCCTTTGGAAGCTCCACCTCGGCGCTTGGTTTTACTGGATCCTCGGTGGCTTCTTCACTCGCCCCCCCCGGCGCCTCTCCCTCGACGACATGGCGCAGGAGGAGCCCATCATCGAGCGTGACGGCTGTGACGGCGGTCTGGAGTACAGCGACGCTTACCTGCGTGACAACGACGCACGTTTCGTCTTCGGTTTCGTCAAGACGGCGTTGGCGCGGGGGTGTGCTGCGGTAAACTACGTCGAGTCCCTCGGGGCCAAGAGGGTAGGGGGGCTCTGGGAGACCTGGGCTCAGGATCAGCGGAGCGGGCGTACCTTCCTGATCCGCTCCAAGGTTCTCGTGAACGCCTGTGGTCCTTACGTGGATGAGCACAACGAGCGCTCTGGGGTGCGAACCCGTCACCGCCACGTATTCTCTAAGGGGATTCACCTGCTGGTCCCCCGTCTCTCAG
>JANWXX010000116.1 GCA_025057345.1 Polyangiaceae bacterium
CTAGACACGCAAGCCGCAGGTTTTAAGCAGCGCCCCTGTGAGAAGCACCCAGGCTAACCCTGGTATTCTTGCTGTGCTAAGGACGCCCCTCGTTATGCTGAAGCTGAATGACGAGTGGAACGAGCTATTCCTTAGCTACGAGCAGGATCATCAGCACCCTACCAACCAGGCTTGCCACAAGATTGGAATCCCCATGATCCTGGCAAGCCTGCCCCTGGGTGCCTCCCTTATCGGGTTGCCCCTGGCGATTCCTCTCTTCACCGTGGGTTGGGGCTTCCAATTCGTCGGCCATGCCTTCGAGGGCAAGGCTCCCAGCTTTGTCAGCGACCCCCGTAGCCTCCTGGTAGGTGCCCTGTGGTGGTTCGAGAAAGTCGGTCTGCCCCTTGTCAAACGAGAACGCGCCACCCTCAAGGGCGGTTCCTGCTAGCGCGGCTTTTGCTGCTACGAGTCGGTTGTTCCGGGGTATGCTCCGCCCTTGGAGAAGCTGCAGAGACGACCGGGAGCGCCTCCACCGCCGTCACTGCCGGCGCCACGGAAGCGACCCCAGAGGGCAGCGCCGGCGAAACCATCGCAGCAGGCTCCGAAGCCGCGAGAGCCGGAGAGGGGGCCATGGGAGGAGACATAGTAGGCCGAAGCAGGGCCATGGAGACAGCGATCGCCAGAACCACGGAGGTCACTACGCCAAGGCGAGCCAGGCGGGCCCGAGGAGGCAGCGACGAGGTCATCGGGAGGGAAATCTGTGCGGGCTCTGGAGTGATCTCCGGCGGGTCGAGGTAGGGAGGCGCACTCTCCACGGTAGCCCCTTGAACATCCGGGAAAGAACTAGGCCGGGCATTCGGGTCCCCGACGGGGGGCCGGACGGACACGGACAAACGCCGCGACGCTTCCCGAAGCGCATCCCGGAACGATGCCGCATCCTGCCACCGCCCTGCCGGCTGAAACGCCAAGGAGCGATCCAGAATATCGGCGATCTCCGCAGGGAGATCTGGGCGCAGAGAACGGAGTGGGGGTGCTTCCTCGGTAGCGGTCTTGATAAGTACCTCGTTGGGGGTTTCTCCCAGGTGAACGAAGCGCCCGGTGAGCAGAGCAAAGAGAGTGGCTCCGACGGCCCACAGATCTGAGCGGACATCCACCTCTCGGTTGCGCCCACGAGCTTGCTCGGGGGACATAAAGGCTGGGGTGCCAAGGGCAGCTCCCGTACGGGTCACCGATAGGGCCGACGGATCCACCTCTTGGATCCGAGCAATGCCGAAATCCAAGAGCTTGAGCTGACCCTTGGAGGTCAAAAATACATTCTCCGGCTTGATATCCCGGTGGAGGATCCCTTTGCGGTGCGCTGCCGCGAGGATATCAAGGAGCGACTGACCCACCGCCAGCACTTCGCCCAGGGGCATCCGACCTCCCATCCGCCGCCAGCGGGAGTCTAGGGTTTCCCCTTCGAGAAGCTCCATGACCAAGAAGGGATCCCCGTCCTCACTCTCGTCGTCATCCAGCACCCGGGCGATTCCAGGGTGGTCGATGCCGTTGGCAGTGTACCCTTCCCGCAGGAAGCGCTCCTGGACCGAGGGGGCAAGAGCCATCGACGGGTGCAATATCTTGATAGCAACCCGATGACCATTGCGGTGGGTGGCAGCGTAGACCGCGGCCATCCCGCCAACGCCGATCAGCTCGTCGAGGCGCCACTTGCCGCGTAGCGTGGAGCCGACGCGAGCCTGGGCGTGCTTATACAACTCGTGGGAAGGCCCTTCTGTCGACACCCCCCCCCGATGCCATCCTCTCGGGAGCTGGGCCAACTTGGTGAACTCACCCCCCCCCTAGCCTCCAAGCTCCCACCGCCATAGCCACCCAGCCCACCAAAAAACTGAGCCCTCCTAGCGGCGTAATGGCTCCCAGCCCCCGAACCCCGGTCCATGCCATCAGGTACAGGCTCCCGGAGAACAGCAGCGTCCCCAGGACGAACCCGCCCCCAGCCATCCGGGCAGCCGCAACAGCCCCCTGCTGCGCCAGGAAGGCCGCCACCGCCAAGGCCAGTGCGTGGGCCATCTGGTACGTGGCTCCGGTGTGCCACCATTCAAGGCGTTGGACTCCATCCGGCAGCGGAGCAAGACGCCCCTTGAGGCCATGGGCCCCGAAGGCCCCCAACACCACCGAGAGGAAGCCAGAACAAGCCGAGAGGAAGATCAGCCAACGGGCCATCGCCGGGCCTTTACCGCCATCCGTTCGCCCAGACCAGACCGGTTATGCTAGGACCTGTAGCCCCTAACCCACCGCGCATGTCCCCCCGTTGCCTGCTCCCCGCTTCGCTTCTCCTGCTGGCCTGCTGCCCCGCCCCCAAGGACGATACCGAACCCGCCTTCCAAGGCCCAGCAGCATCCTCCTCCTCCCTCCCTTTCGCCCTCGACCCCACCGAGCCCATCTCCGTCGAGATGGCCCGCAACCGTGGCGAGTACAAGGGCGCCGCCCAACTTCGGGTGACACGCTTCGATCAGCGTGTCCAGGAAACCTCTCAACGGCTCCAACACAAACCTGACCAAGCCCGCGCCCTTACCGAGAGCCATTGGGCCTTGGTCCGCGCCTTCAAAGCCGTCGAAGCCTCTGACGAAGCCTCCTTCCCCGAAGCCCGCGACCGCTTCGAACAGGCCGCCTCTAACCTGGAAGCAGCCCTCGCCAGATACTCCATCCCATGAACCTCCTTGCTGCCCTCCTGCTCGCAGTACTAGCTCCGACCTTGGCCTGCTCTGCCCCCCTCATCCCCCCGAGCTCGCCCCCTGACAAAACAATCCTCCCTGTTGTTGAAGCCAACCATGAGGAGCCCACGGCGAGGGAGACACGGCCCGCCCCAAGCGAGAGCACGGCGACAAGTACCGAGAGAACGGACAGCACTCTCCCCTCGGCTCCCAAGGGAGAAGAAGTCCAAGGGGGGGGGGCCTGTGCTCCCCCTGACCGTGGATGGGGGCGATACTTGCCCTTCCAGAAGATTCGCGGGGCCCGGGTGAGCCTACCCCAGTTGGACACCCCTCCGGAAGCTCTGGATATCTATATCCACTTCCATGCATCCGATGCGGTGCGACGGGTGTTTGTCCAGGAGGGATACCCGGCGGTGTTCGTAGGGGTGGATCGAGGGGAAGGGAGCAACGCCTACCGCCGCGCTTTCGACGATCCCTCGGCCTTCCCCCGGTTGCTCTCGGATGTCACCAGATTGCTCGCCCAACATACGGGGCGACAGGTCCGTATCGACCGGGTGGTGCTCTCCTCATGGAGCGCTGGATTTGGAGCAACGACCCGTATCACGCAACTTGTTCCTGAGCGCATCCATGGGTTGGTTCTCTTGGATAGCCTCTACGCTCCCCAGCTCAAAGACGAGGAAGGGAACCTGCGCCCTGGCACCGTTTTCGCCCCTGCCTTGACTCCTGTATTGGCCTTTGCCCGCCAGGCCCTTGCGGGCCAACGAGAACTTTTCCTCAGTTACTCGGATGTGCCTACCTTGGGCTACGCATCCACAGGGGAGGTGGCCCGTTTCCTCCTTGGGCAGCTCCGGCTCCAGGAGGACCGGGTGGACCCAGGCGAGGATCCCCGCGGGCTCATCACCTCTTTGGATCGGCAGGGCATTCACATCCGGGGGTTCCGGGGAAGTGACGCCCGGGCCCACTGCCAGCACCTACGATTGGCTGCAGAAGCAGTGGCGTTGCTGTTCCGCACTCCGAAAAAAGAATCTCCCACGTTGGCTCCTGTTTCCTCCCGGGAATAAGCCGCCCAAGAACTTGTTCCACCCCTGCCGTAGCAAAACGCCTTTGGCCGAGATGGTGCGTGGGTGGGGCTTTAGCCACCACCCGCAGGGTGGCTGCTAGGCTCTGGTTGACAGGACAGACGTAGCCGCCTAAATCGCCGCCCACCAAGCCGGCTCAGGTCGAAGGCAGAGCCCGCGATGCATCGAACCTAAGTGGAGGTCGGATGTCAACCGACGTCATGATTCACGCGGATAGGTTGTCGAAGGTATTTGGCTCCTACCGCGCCCTGGATAACGTTAGCTTCGAGGTCAAGCAGGGAGAGGTGGTCGGGTTCCTTGGCCCCAACGGGGCAGGGAAGTCCACGACGATGCGCATCCTTACGTGCTTCATTTCGCCTTCTTCGGGGGGTGCCAAGGTGCATGGGCACGATGTATTCGATGATCCGCTGGAGGTACGGCGGAGCCTAGGGTACCTGCCCCAGCGTGCGCCGATCTACCCGGATATGACCGTCTGGGAGTACCTCGAGTTTGTGGCGAAGATGCGAGGGTTGGATTCTTCCACGTTTCGCAAGCGGATGAAGAAGATCGTGGAAGTGTGCGGCCTGGCCCAATCCCTGGGGAAGGACATTGGAACCCTATCCCACGGTTATCGGCAGCGGGTGGGGTTGGGGCAGGCGCTGGTGCACGATCCGCCCATCCTGATTCTGGATGAGCCAACCAGCGACCTAGATCCCAACGAGAAAGCAGAGCTGATTCGGTACATCCAGGATATCGGAAAGGATCGAACAATCCTCCTGTCGACGCACAACCTTAACGAGGTGGAGCAGGCCTGTGCGCGAGCCATCATTGTGTCCAAGGGGCGGGTAGTTGCTGACGGTGCGCTGGATGATATCCGGGCCAAGACCGGGCGGGTTCGCTACGTGGTGATCGTGGATGAGAAGAACGCGCTCAAGGGGTCTGCACCCAAAGAGGAGGAGGTGCGAGCTCTGCTGGCGAAGATCAAGGGGGTCGTGAAAGTGAAGGAGATCCCCACGGACGATCGAGCCCACGGCTTCGAGCTGGCCGGCGAGCAAGACGGAGACCTGCGAGGTGAGCTGTTCCGGGCCTTCGTGGATAAGGGGTGGATCTTGCTAGAGCTGCGTCGTGACGCACAGAAGCTGGAGGATGTTTTCCACGAGCTGACCCGAAAAGACGAGCGCCTGACCCGGGGGAAAGCCGCCGAAGAGGAGGAGGATGAGGACGAGGGAGATGAGGGCGAGGACGAGGACAACGAGAACGATAGTGGGGATCGGGACCGGAAAGGCTAAGGCGAAAGATGCACACGCTTTACATCGCGCAGCGCGAGCTGAAATCGTACTTTACTAGCCCCCTGGCCTACGTGGTCATCTGCCTAACGCAGCTGCTCCTGGGGGTGTTGTTCTTTCTGTATCGTGGGGGTTTTTGGCAGGTCGATCGGGCTACGCTCGACCGACTCTTCGAATACGCCCCCTATGGGCTCTGCCTGCTCGTGATCCCGGTGATCACCATGCGACTCATCGCGGAGGAAAAGAGCACCGGAACTCTGGAGATGCTCATCACACTCCCGGTGAACGATTGGGAGGTAGTTCTGGGGAAATACCTGGGGGCATTGGGCTTGGTGCTTATCCTGGTCCTGTCGACGGTGGTGTATCCGGTGGCCATGTTCATCTGGCCCTGGAAGCTCGGAGCCATCGACTGGGGGCCGGTGAAGGCCGGCTACCTGGGCCTGGGGCTGATGAGTGCTGCGGGGACGGCGATTGGGCTTCTGATCTCTAGCGTGACCCGAAGCCAAGTGATCGCTTTTTTTGTCACCTTCGCCACCCTGTTCACCTTGGTGGTGCTCCTAGGAGTAGGTGGCGAATTCGCAGCCAAGGCAGGGGTGGGGACAGTGGTCACCTTCCTCAGCTTCCAAAGCCATATGACCAACTTCGCCCGCGGGCTCATCGATACCCGCTCAGTGGTCTATTTCCTTTCGATCACGGTGTTTTCGCTCATGATCGCCTTCCGGGCGCTTGAGAGCCGCAAGTGGAAGTGAGCTGAGAGGTACGCCATGGAGAAGAAGGCACGCGCTGTCACCGAGTCGAGCGTCTACCTGACGATCGTCGCAGGCATTCTCGTCGCCGCGAACGTCCTGTCGTTCTCGGTTCACAAGCGGATCGACACCACCAAGAGCCAGCGCTTTACCCTGTCCAATGGCTCGTCGAGCTTGGTGAAGAACCTCAAACGTCCTATCACCGTCAAGGCTTACGTGACCACAGGGCTCGCCAAAGTCGATGCCTTTGTGCGTGACCTCGACGACCTGATGCGGGAGTACGAGCGCAACGGTGGAGGCAAGTTCATTTACCAGAAAATCATTCCTCGTACCGAGGATGAGAAACAGCAGGCCAAAGACTACGGGCTGCGGGAGATCTCTGTAGGAGATGTGAACGAGTCCGGCGACGACTCGATCAACATTGCCCAAGGCTACATGGGCCTGGTCTTTCTCTACGGCGATGAAAAAGATGTAATCCCGGTGCTATCGCCAGATAACGTCGTGGGCCTTGAGTTCTGGATCTCCAACAAAATCCGAGAGATCCGTGACAAGGCAGATGACAATCATCGCAAGATTGGCGTCATCACCGGTCACGACGAAATCAAGATCTCGGATGCTAACCTCATCGCCAACGAGGGTCGTGGAGGGCCCTCCATGCGCTCGGTGCTCGAGCAGGCATTCCCTTTCTACAAATTCGAGGATGTTGATCTCAAGAACGGCGATACCGAGATCGATGACACCATCGACGCCCTCGTCATCACCCAGCCGGGGAAGGATTACACCGAGAAGGAGCTGCGTCGTATCGACCAATTCCTTATGAAGGAAAACAAGGGTGCGGTCATCTACGCCTCTGCGGTGAACATGAAGGCGAGTGACCCGAAGTTCTCCGCCACCTTGAACACCCATGGCCTGGAGAAGCTCACCTCGGGCTACGGCATTGAGATGAAGAAGGATGCGGTCTTCGACTGGGCCCGGAGTGTGCGGCTCCCGGTACCCACCCAGACCGGGAACCTGGTGTGGATCCGGGCTCCAGCGATCGTCCAGGCCCAGCCCGGTGGCGGTCTCGATGAGGCCAACCAGATGCTCGATCAGAGCTTCGCCGGGTTCTTCCGCATTGACGAGCTCTCCTTCCCCTTCCCCTCCTCCCTCTCCATTCTGCCCGACAAGCAGCCGATGGCGCCGCCCAAGGTGGTCGCTCGTACCACCCCCGCTGCCTGGGTCGACACCGCGGAGTCCCAAGACGTCGGTCTCAAGAGCGACTGGAAACCCAAGGCTCCCTTCGAACAGCGGATCATTGCCGCTTACGTCAGCGGCAAGCTCAAGAGCGCCTTCGGCGGAGGGAATGCCGAGGGCGTGGAGATCCCTACAGAATCCAAGGGAGAAAGCCGGGTGCTCGTGGTCTCCAGCTCTCAGTTCCTTGCCAATCCCTTCGCTCGCCAGGGCAACGGACATCAGCTCGAAGGGCAGATGGCCATGATGATGCCCGCTATCGGCGGTGACAAAACCCTCCAGCAAATCTCCCAACCTTATGCCCAAAAATACCTGACCAGCACCATCCTGGCCTTCAAGAACACCCTGGACTGGCTTACCGGCGACACCGAACTGGTAGCCGCTTCTGCCAAGATCCTAGGCGAGCCCAACCTCACCTACGCGGACATCGGCAAGCCCAAGATCGAGGCTACTGACGATGAGGCTTCCCTCAAGAAGAAGGACGAGGAGTACAAGCTCAAGCGCAAGGCGGTGCAGACCAACATCCAATGGACGTTGACTCTGTTCTTGCCTTCGGCCTTCGCCTTCCTCGGGTTTGCCCTATGGCGCCTGCGGGAGAGCGGTCGCAACGCCTTCAAGCTCTGAACGAGGTTTCCCATGAATAACCAGATCAAGATCGGCGTCGCTGCTGTGGTGCTGGTCGGTATGGCTGGCGCCGCCTACCAGGCCCAGCAAGCCGATAAAAAAGAGAATGCACGCCTTACGGCCGGCGCTGGCCTGGGCCCGCTCCCCGAGTTCAAGCTGGCCTCCGACGATGTGGACAAGATCACCAAGATCGAGGTGAAGAATGCCGACAAGGGCGAGGTCGTCCTGGAGAAAGACGGCGACAAATGGCGAGTCAAGAAGCCCGTGGACTACCCCGCCAATCAGCAGAACGTAAAATCTCTCCTGGATAACCTAAAAGAGCTAAAGGCCAAGGATGTCATCGACAAAGGTACTGGAGCCTATACGGACTACCAGGTCGACGACGCCAAAGCAGTCCACGTGGTTGCCTACAAGGGAAACGACAAGGCCGTCGATCTGTTCTTTGGAAAGTCTGGCGGACGGGGGCAGACGGCCCGTAAGGCCGGTGTCGACGGCGTCTTCGCCATCTCCGGATACTCTTCCTACCTCTACACTCGCGAAGCCAAGAACTGGCGCGAAACATCCATCCTTAAGTTCGATGATGCAGCGGTTACCAAGGTCGATCTCAAGAACGAGAACGGTGAATTCTCCTTCGTGAAGGAAGGAGATAACTGGACAGCGAAATTCAAGGGAGAGAAGGCGGAGAAAGCCGATAAGTTGGAGCGCTTCGACGATAACAAGCTCAAGGACATGCTCAGGGCCTATAAGGGTCTTTCCGCCGATGACTTCGCTGACGGAAAATCCGACACCGAAACCGGTCTGGATAAACCAGCCGCCACCCTCACCCTCACCCTCAAAGAGGGCGATCCCATCAAAATTTCGGTGGGGAAGACTTCTTCCGGCGAGAACCGCTTCCTCCGAAAGGAAGGTGACAAACAAATTTATATTATCTCCTCCTGGTCCGCCGGCTGGTCTGTTGCCAAAGCGGACAAGTTTCAGAAGCCCGAGGAGAAGAAGGATGACAAGAAGGACGACAAGAAGAAGGACGACAAGAAGAAGGACGATAAGAAGAAGGACGACAAGAAAGACGACCACGACCACGATGGGGACGACTGACCTGGGGCTTCCCGCTCGGGAGTGCTTTCCGTAGCCTTCCCTTATGTCCCAGCACACTGCCCCCGCTCCCTTCCCAGCCCCCACCCTCGAACAGCTCGCCGGGCTTGTGGGAGAGCCGGACGAGCAGCTCCGCAATGCTCTGTTCCGGCGCACTGCGGAGGCCAGCCTTGTCGAGCACGGCACTCGGGTCGATACCCAATACATCCTCGAGGATATTCCTCCCTTCGTTGCCGCCAGCCTCGACACCATGAAGCGCCTCCACCCTGCCCAGCGCGCTCTTCTCAAACTCCCTCCGGGTATCTTCGCTCTGCTAGTGGACGAGAGCCGCGTGCTCCAGCGGCTCAAGGCAGACCACGACGCGATGCTCGCCGCCGTCGCTGGAGGCACTCGCTCCGAGCGAGAGGCTGCCCTTCGGCAGAGCATGCGAGAGGGCCTTGCGCTCCGAAATGTCACCCGCAACGCCCTCCGAAATGTACTTGGACGCGAGGGCCTAGCCGAAGTGGACCAATCCATCGGCGTCGGCGACACGCCGGCCAAGCTGGCAGCGGGGCTCGACGCACTGGCAGCACTGCTGCGACGCAAGCTTCAGGGAGACCCCGTGGAGCGTTACCTGTTCTCCGAATTCGGACTAGACGAGGCCTGCGCCAACGAGGTGAGTGCCTGCGCTGCTCGCATCCGAAAGCTGGATGAAGCTCCCCCTGCCCCGGACCGCATTGTGACCCAGCGCATGCTCGACCTGCAGGATGGCCGTGTGCTCCACCTCATTGCCATGGTACTCCGGGCCTTCCGGGCTGCTCACAAGGCCGATGCGACCATCCCCGAACCGGAACTGCACACCATTGGCTGGCTCTTTGACGGGCGCTCTACACGGCGACCAGGATGAAGTTTAGGGGTTGGCAGGTGTCCCTTTCAGCTTCTCGCAGGCATAGGGTTTCACCTCGCGGATCTGATCGCTCACCGCCTTGTACTTTTGGATCATGGCAGCAGCGGTTTCCTTTTCTGTCTTAATCAGGTTGTTCTTTTCCTCCGGGTCAACCTCCAGATTGTAAAGGTGGTAGTAGGCATCATCCCCGAAAGCGATCAGCTTGTACTTCCCAGAAATAAGCGCGCGCCTGCGATCGTTGTCGCTGGTGCGAGGAAGGTCGACGATGATGTCGTGCTCCATCGGCTGCACCTGGCCCAGAAGCTCAGGGACAAGACTGGCGCCACGGAGAGGCGGATCATTCTTCACCCCCATCAACTCCAGGATGGTAGGGGCAAGGTCGAGGTGGCTGCGAGGCACGTCGATACGACGGGGAGGGACTCCAGGGAGGAAGAAGAACCAAGGGACATGGACTAGGTTCTCGTACACCTCAAATCCATGGCGGTAGACCCCATGCTCTCCGAAGGATTCTCCATGGTCCGCGGAGACGATAATGGCGGTGCGGGAGGCCCAGGGTTGCTTTTCGATGAAGTCAAGGAGCTTTCCGATCTGCAAGTCCGTGAATTCGACCTCGCCATCGTAGAGATCACGAGCCTTCTTGCCCCAGTTGGTGCATTCTTTGTGGGGCATGTACTGGTCATGGGGGTCGAGGAAGTGGAACCAGGCAAAGAAAGGGCGCCCCGTGTTGTTCGGATCGGAGAGGAGTTCTTCAGCCATGGCCTCCATCTTGGGTCCGGTGACATTCTCGTCGGTCTGGGCGTTCCACGTGAGCCCAGGGACGATCTTCCACACGTCAAAACCCTGGCTGAGCCCGGTGCCCGGCTTGAAGTAACCATGCCCCTGGACACTCAAGGTACGGATGCCGGCAGCTTGGAGGCGCTCGGGGAACATGAGCACTTCCTTGGGGTAGGTTCCGAAGAAGAAGCCATCGCGCTTGAGAGAGGAAGGATATTCCCCTGCCAGAAAGCCGCCGACACTCATGGAGGTGTAGGAGGAGAGGGCATAGCCACGGGTATAGGAGACGGAGCGCTTCTCCAGCTCGGTGAGGCGAGGGGCGATAGGGCGCGAGTAGCCGCTCCAGGGCATATCGTGGCGCAGGCTATCAATGGTCAGCAGCAGCACGTTGAGGTTCTCGGGCAGCTTGCTCACAGGGCGAGGCGGAGGTGGGGTGGCAACCAAGAGCCCAAGAGTTTCTTGGGAGGGTGCCGCCGGCGTCGCGGCGGAGGCCGCAGGAGTGGCGACGCTAGCGACGTTCTCGGTCAAGCCTCCAGGGGAGGGAGGGCTCTGACGGCTGCATCCCAGCACGAGGAGGAGCCAACCGAGGTGGGTAAGGGGGCCATGCATGAGGATTCCTTAGCGAAGCGTGCTCGCAAGATCACGCAAGTTGCCTATGATGGATCGTTGATGAATCATCCGGGCCCCCCCCCTCCCCCGAAGCATCCCTCTCCCTTTACCACGCCGAGGCCCGTCGACGAGGAGAACATCAACGAGCTGGCGGAGCTAGCGATGGTACTCCGCGAGGAGCAAATTCAGGCGCGCATCGTCCACTACAAGGCAGAGATGGAGACCAGCCCCGAGCTGGATGCCATCACGGCCCAGGTAGTCGAGCAGCTTAAGGCGCTCCAGCGGGAGCTGGCGATGCAACAAAAACCTGCAGAAAACCGGGGGAACATTGAGCAAGAGCAGATCCAGACACTGACACGGCTCTTGGGGCGGATCTTCCGGCCCGATACAGTCTCGGTGCTCGTGGAACAGCGACTGAAGAACGTGGCCAAGAAGATGACCAAACTTTTCTTTGAGAGCGAACTCCACGAGCAGACCACAGCCAACCAGGCGAAACTCCGCACGATCTACCATGCCGAGCAGGCGCTCTTTTACGTACTTCAACGTTATAACCACCGGCTACGGGCCGAGCTGGAGGCCTTTGAGTACGCGGATCCGGAGATCAAGGAGCTCACCATCGACCTGCTGGACAAGACCCAGAACGACTTTCGGGTGTCGTTCTTGTCGAGACGCAGCCCGGAGCTCAAGCGTATGCTGGCCATCCTCAACGAGGTGCTACTCAACTTCTTCCGCAAGGAGCTGCCACCGCACTTGCCCCGCCTTGCCGAGGAGGTCATTCAGGAGAGCAGATCTGCCAGGGTGGAGACAGCGATGGGCTACAAGGTGCTCCACGAATCCTTCGACGCCTTCCGGCAGGCCTTCGAGCGGCGCTTCCTTTCCAGACTCGTCAGCCATGTCCAGCACACCATGGTGAAGCAGCTCCAGCAAAGCGAGGACAGCTTCCGAGACGAAACCATCGCCTTCGTGCAGATGCCACAGGTCTACTCGGAGATCTGCGCCCTGATCTGCGATGGGGTGTACGATTTCCTGTGCAACGAGGGCTTCCTTGACTTGCCCATTGACTGGCGTGCAGAGATCCAGACACAGCCGGACATCCGCTGAGCCACTCTACCCTTGGAACACAGTGCTTGTCCTGAACCACAAAATCATTGAGAACCATCCCACATGCAGCGAAGAACCTCCTTTCTCTTGAAAGTTATAGGGGTTACGCACCCACCCAGGAATGTTGAGGAATGTCGGGCTGTTACCCTCCGATGGCCACATCCAAGGACAAGG
>JANWXX010000117.1 GCA_025057345.1 Polyangiaceae bacterium
GTGGCCATCCGTGGGGAGGCCATGAAGCCGCTGGTAGAAAGCTGTCTTCAGGCTGGTGACCCGCACATCTCGCCACCCCTCGATAAGACGCTTGCCTACGGGAAGAAAGATCGCAGGAAGGCCGAACCCAATGCATCGGTGGAAGTACGGACAGCTGCCGTAGAGGCTTTGGAGAAAGTAGCCCCTGCGGAGGCAGAGGCACGAGCTTGCGCTCTCTATCGAGCGGAGACACAGCAAGAGATCCGGGTCGCTTGTGTTCAGGTCATGGGCATCGGAGAGCAGGATACGACCCTGGAGATGCTCCTGGAAGCGCTGAAAGATACTGACGATGTCAGTCGTGCAGCCGTCCAATCGCTCCAACGCTTTCGTCATCCGAAGACGACAGAGCGCGTGCTGGCGCTGTTGACGCGGGAGGTCTTGGATCTCAAGCCCTACAGGCCCCCCCGCGCTAAAGCAAGCCGGCAGATCTCCCAAGCACAACAGGGGCAGCAGAAGGCCGAGAAGAAGGTGCTCGCCATCATCGCCGAGCGTTCTGCATGGATCCGTAGGGCCATCCAAGTTCTGGGTCGGCGTCCCTCTCCAGAGGTTCTAGACAAGCTGATTGATCTATATACCCATCATCCTATCTCGGTGATCCGAGAAACTGCCGGCGAAGCCCTTAAGGCAAGCGGAGAGCGCCGTGCCATGGAAGTGCTCATACAGCACCTCGATCGGGAGGGCGACGCGACAGAGGCGCTTGCGGTCTGGGCCTTCTTCCACCTTGATCTGAATACGGTTTTCGAGCGTATGCAACCCTTCCTTACGGAACAGGCACTCTCCACCAAGAAGGGGCTCGCCATTGCCGCGAAGCTGCTTGCGGAGATCAGCGGGGATGGCCAGTTCCTCGATATGGTGGAGGACGACAGGGAGGAAAGCAAGAAAGACGATACAATCGACGCCGATGTCATCCCCGAGCTTGAGGGTGACGGTACCATCCTAGAGGAGGAAGTCAGGATGGCAGCCCCGTACCTGGCCCGGAAGCTGGCACGCTACCCCTTCTGCCAAGATCCTCGCTGGGCCGATGTGGCCCTCCGACTCCTGCCTCGCAAGGAGCTGACTGGTTTTTGTATAGGGATCCTGGGCAACCTGCGGGATCCCCGCGGGCGAGATCCCCTCCTGGCTCTGCTCCGAAGGAATATCCACCCTTACGACGCTGCCCAAGGGCTGTTTCGCATCGGGGATCGCTCCATAGTGCCCAACCTGATCGAGCTTCTGTCCCTCAAGGGGCCTCGTTCCGCGGTCATCCAGCTTCTAGGCTCCTTCAAGGCTCAGGAGGCTGTCGAGCCCTTGTGCGCGCTGCTCACCGAGGAGATTGAAGGCACCAACCAGATCTTCGAGGCACTTCGGTGCATCGGTGACCCTCGAGCTGCCTCGGCCATTGCTGCTGCGCTCTGCCATAAGAACATCAGAACCTACCCCTACCAGGCGCTCCGTGCGCTCCGCCAGCTCGACAACCCTGCGGCAATCCCTTCCCTCCAGGAAGCTATGAAGATGTTGAAGAGATCGAAGCATAGCTGGCTCGTCTCCCAGTATGAGGAGCTGATCCACTATCTTGAGCGAGATCGAAAGGTCTAAACGATGGCCAGCAAGAAAGAAGCCTCCCGCTCTGCGGAGGAGGCCTCCCCAGCCCATCCTGTCGCTGCCTCTGCAGTTGCTACACGGCTATCTTCTACGGTCCTCCGGGAACCTGCCGAAGTCCAGTTCCGGCAGGAGCTGGAGGACCTTGCCGCTATGGACACCTATGAGCGCCCGCCGGGTTGGCGGCTCTCTCCCCGGGCGGTGCTCGCTTACATTTGCGGCAAGGAGTTCAAGGGAGTTGCCCCAAGCCCCAAGTATATCGGGAACGAGCGCCTAGTGGAGATTGCCATTGCCACTCTGGCAACGGATCGAGCTCTGTTGCTGATCGGAGAGCCAGGGACCGCCAAGAGCTGGCTTTCGGAGCACCTTGCGGCGGCCATCTGTGGCACCTCCCAGCTCCTGGTTCAAGGAACGGCGGGGACCACCGAGGATCAGATCCGATACACTTGGAACTATGCGATGCTGCTGGCGGAAGGGCCCTCTCTCCGAGCGCTAGTGCCATCGCCGGTCTACCGGTGCATGACCGAGGGGAAGCTCCTCCGCTTTGAGGAGCTCACCCGCTGCCCTTCCGAGGTCCAGGATACTCTTATCACCCTGCTATCCGAGAAGATGCTAGCGGTGCCCGAGCTGGGCCTGCAGGTACAAGCGCAGCGCGGGTTCAACTTGATCGCCACCGCCAACACTCGCGACCGGGGCGTCAACGAGATGTCTGCAGCGCTCAAGCGCCGCTTCAACATGGTGGTGCTTCCCGTGCCGTCGGATCTGAAGACCGAGGTGGAGATCGTTGAACGGAGGGTGGCGGAGATCGGCCGGGCGCTCCGACTCCCAGCCGTGCCTCCAGGGCGGGACGCGGTGACGAAGGTAGTCCAGATCTTTCAGGAACTCCGCCGCGGGCAGACGCTCGACGGAAAGAACAAAGTAAAATCGCCCTCTGGCGTGCTCTCCACTGCAGAGGCGATCTCGGTGTTGGGCAACGGCATGGCGCTGGCAGGACACTTCGGGGATGGTGCCGTCACCGAGAAGGATCTCGCCGCAGGTATCTTGGGTGCCATCATCAAGGACGATGTTCGGGATGAGGAGGTGTTCATCGAGTATTTGGAGAATATCCTCAAGAAGCGCGGCACCGAGTGGGGTGGCCTCTATCGAGCCTGCAAAGAGCTGCTCTGATGGCAAACAGGCGCACGGCGGTGCAGGTGCCATCCGTCGAGCATCTCAAGGAAGGCACCATGGGGCATGTCTTTGGGATCCGACACCTTTCTCCCGGAGGCGCCTGGCATCTAGAGCGTCTACTGGAGCAGGTAGATCCCACTGCGGTGTTGATCGAGGGGCCCTCCGACGCTTCGCCACTGATCGAGCACTTTCTCCACGAGAAGACCCGCCCTCCCATCGCCATCCTGGCTTTCACATGCTCCCCACCGATCCGATCCATCCTCTTCCCTCTGGCGGCCTACTCCCCCGAGTGGGTCGCTGCCACATGGGCAGTCCGTAACCGGCGCCTTGTCCGCTTCATGGATCTTCCGGCCAGCCTATTCCTCGGGCTGGAACCTACGCTCACTCGCCAAGAAGACAGTACTGCGCCTACGACAGATACCCAACGCTATCTTGATGATCCTTGGCAGGAGATCGCCAGGATCACCGGTGACCCCCACTACGAGATCTGGTGGGAGCGCCAGTTTGAGCAGCTCACCGCGGAAGGGGCTTATCGGGAGGCGATCCACGAGCTTGGCAAGGGGCTTCGATCACTCCGGAAGGAGACAGGCGAAGAGCTCCCGAAGACACTGATGCGCGAGGCGTTCATGCGCCGGGAGATCCGCCGTGCCGTGGTCGAGGGGCATGCGCCGGAGCGCCTGGTGGTGGTCTGCGGTGCCTACCACGTCCCGGCGTTGCGTTGGGAGCTCCCTCCGATGGACGACGCTCAGCTCTCCTCGCTCGTCTCCTCTCCGGTCCAAGTGGCGTTGATGCCCTACAGCTACCGTCGCCTCAGCTCTCAGTCGGGCTACGGTGCAGGAAACCATGCTCCCGCATATTATCAAGCGCTCTGGGAAGAGATCGCGGCAGGCACCCCCGGCCGCCTCCCCGCGCGCTACCTGACGGAGGTTGCAGGCAAGCTTCGTGAGGCGGGAATGATCCGCTCCAGCGCTGAAGTGATCGAAGCGGTACGCTTGGCTTCCACCTTGGCGGCACTCCGCCAGGATCGGGTTGCCCCCACCTTGGCTGAGCTCCGGGATGCGGCGATCACCCTGTTGGGGCGCGGGGATCAGGACTCCATCGCCCGATATCTAGATGCCGTAGAGATCGGAGATGTCATCGGTGCTGTCCCGCCGGGCGTCGCTCAAACTGCCATCCAGAAAGACTTTCACCGTTGGATCAAGGATCTTGGTCTCTCGGAGTATCTCAAGGACAGGGAGCAAATCGTCAGGGGAAGGGCAAGCAAAAGGCAGGCCCTTGATCTGCGGGAAGATCGTTTCGCCAAGAGCAAGGAAGCTGCCTTTCGGGACCGACGTGTTGCAGTTTTCCTCCGTCGTATAGAGGTACTGGATATCGGTTTTGCCCGGTATGTAACGACGGAGGATGACCGGAGTGAAAATACGTTCAAGGAGCGCTGGATCGCCCGCTGGACTCCGGACTGCGAGGTGCGGCTTGCGGAGTGCTCTCTGCTGGGGGATAGTATCGAGCTTGCAGCCACCCGCCGCCTTTTGGAACGGCTTGCTCTGGCCACCGACACTGCGGAGATCTCCGAGATTGTCCAGCAAGGACGCCGCTGCGCCCTGCCTTCAGTCTTTCATGAGGCGCTACAGTACCTCCAGCAGCAGGCGGTAAGCGATAGCTCCTTCCTTTCCATCGCGCGCTCCACTCGCCTACTGGCAGGCATGTCACGCTTTCAAGAGGTCGACGACATCGATGCTTCTCCTGCTCTCCCTCTGGTAGCGCAGCTGTTCCTTCGAGCTGTGATGCTGGTAGTCCCTGCGGCGCGCTGCGATGACGGTGCAGCGGTAGCAGTGGGGCGAGCCATGGCTGATGTAGCTTACGTGGCACTTCTCGGGGATCTCGGTGAGGCGCTGCCGGTCGATCGATGGCGACAAGCTCTCCACGCTGTAGCCGAGGACGATCTGGTACATCCCTTCGTTGCTGGTGTAGCCTGTGCGCTGCTTTTGGAAGCAGGGGCCCTGGATGACGAATCTCTTGATCGGCGAATCGTGCGTCAGATTTCCCCCGGGATGGATCCTTCTCGCTGCGCCGGATTTTTCGAGGGCCTGGCTTCCCGCAATCGAATGGTGCTCCTCTCCCGACACATCCTCTGGTCCTCCCTGAGTACTTTCCTGGAGCAGCTCGACGATGGTGCTTTCCTTCGGGCACTGCCTGGGCTCCGGCGGGCCTTTGCCTCTTTCTCGCTGGGAGAGATCCGGCGGGTAGCGGATATCCTCACAGAACTTTGGGGAGAAGGGGGCTCGGCGCTAGTCCAGGCCATCGAAACCTGCCTTGACGACGACGAAGTGCGCCAGCTTCAGGAGGAGCTGGGCAACCTAGATCTCTAAACCAACCTTACCGGAGCAGGTCGCGAAGCAGTCCGTGAAGCAACCCATTGAGAAAGGATACCAGGAAGGCAGCGAGGCTAGCGGTGAGGCAACCGGAAACCTCGATGCCGGGAGTGATCTTCCCCACCAAATAGAAGATGGCCCCGTTGAGGAGCAGCGATCCGAGGCCGCTGGATAGCTCACGGGAAACCCCGGGGACGGTGCCTAGCTGGCTCCAGAGCGCGGCGTTAAGCAAGGCGAGCAGACAGGAGAAGAGGACTGCATGGCCTAGGCTTTTGACCCGAACACCAGGGAGTAGCCATCCCACGAGTGCGATGCTGCCCCCAGTTACCAGCAAGTGGATCAAGATTTTGACATCGAGGGGAGTCAGCATCGTGGGAAGCTTATGGCAAGGCCCGCCTTGAGAGCCAGATCAGGAAGCCTTGCGGCGGCGATGGAGGAAGATCGCCGCGAGCCCTGCCAGGGAGAAGAGCCCTGCCCGCGGCTTACTAGCGTGACCAGTCTCGCTGCAGCTGCAACCACCGTCTCCAGAGATCTCTGAGCCGATCGTAAGGGCGCCGGAGCCTGTAACTCCCGCGGCACCAGCTACCGTGGAGCCAGTAGCCCCTGAGGTGCCGCTACCACTGGTGGCACCGGTACCAGCTGAAGCTCCCCCGCTTCCACCACCACCCGAGCCTGTAGAACCACCGGAGCCGCCATCCCCTACGTCACCGCCAGTCCCGGTGGAGCCGCTGGAGCCAGCGGAACCACCCACACCGGCAGAGCCACCTGCGCCAGCGGAGCCGCCTTGCCCGTTCCCGTCGCAAGCGTCACCGACACCGTTTCCGTTGCTGTCCTCCTGAGCCGGGTTTGCGGTCGTCGGGCAGTTGTCGGAGACGTCCGGTGCGCCGTCATCATCGTCATCGGTGTCAAAACTATCCCCCTGTCCATCCTTGTCGTTATCCTCCTGGCCCGGATTGGGGACCAGCAGGCAGTTATCGTTGCCATCCTTGAGGCCATCCGCATCGTCATCATTATCGCAGGCATCGCCGTTCACGTCGCCGTCGGTGTTATTCTGCCCCGGGTTCGGCACTAGCGGGCAGTTGTCCAGATCGTTGAGGACACCATCGCCATCGCTGTCATCCTGGCAAGCGTCTCCCTGCCCGTCCTTATTGCTGTCGGTCTGGTCAGGATTGGGGAGGAGGGGGCAGTTGTCGGTCGCGTCCGAGAAGCCATCATTGTCGTCGTCGTCGTCGCAGGCGTCCCCCTGCTTGTCCTTGTCCGTATCCGTCTAATCCGCGTTCGGCACGACAGGGCAGTTGTCGGTTGTATCCGGGACGCCGTCGCCGTCCTTGTCTCCGTCGCAGACGTCGCCGATGCCGTCCTTGTCCGTATCCTTCTGGTCCGCGTTGGGGGTGAAGGGGCAGTTGTCGACGGTGTCAAGGACGCCATCGTTGTCGTCGTCGTCGCAGGCGTCGCTCTTCTTGTCCTGTCGTTGTCCTTCTGATCTGCGTTGGGGGTCAGCTGGCAGTTATCGCTGGCGTCGGGGATGCCGTCATTGTCGTCATCTGTATCACAAGCATCCCCGAGGCCGTCCTTGTCCGTGTCGAGTTGATCCTTGTTGGCGATGTAGGGGCAATTGTCCTCCTTGGAGAGGGTGCCGTCGTTGTCATCATCAGGATCCTCGAAGTCAAAGAGACCGTCACCGTCGGTATCGGGCGCCACGGATTTGCAGGAGCCCCCCTCCTTGAAGTCGATGAACCCATCGTTATCGAGGTCGAGGTTCGCTGTCGGGCGCAGGGTGTGCCCCCAGTCATTGAGCTCGTTACCTCCGACGGTCTGGATCTTGACGGGTCGATTGCTGGTGATGGTGAGCTGCTGGTTGACGGGCAGGACAATAAAATTGTCGGTGTTGAGCAGCGCCTGGGGGGTGCCGTTGATGACGACCTGGGTGCCGTCCTCGCCAGCGAAGAGGGTGCCGCCCTGGGTCTGGGTGTTGATCAGGAAGCGCAGGCCTTCCCGCCCGTAGCTGAGGGTGGTGTCGTCGCCCATGCTGGGGATCGAGTTCCCCCCCTCGGCGTCACCAGACCAGACCTCGACGGGACCGGTGGCCTTGAGCCGGTACTGGTTGTAGCCGAGGCCCGAAAGGTAGCTGCTCGCCCCCGCGGCCACGTTGATGTTGCTGGCGACGACCGCGTTGTCGCTGAGGCGCGTCACCGTGTAAGAGACGCTGGAGGTGCCCGAGTTGAACACCGCGAGGGAGCCGGTCTGCCAGCCGCTGGTGAAGAAGAGGAACTCGTCCCCGCTGTCGTTGAGGCAATCCTGAGCGGGGTTCGTCGTGGGCACCGGCGGCACGGAGGTGTTCCCGTTACCCGAGTTGTTCCCGATGGCGATGAGCCCGGTCGACGTCACCGAGTACACCGTCCCGGCGACGAGCCCCACCGTGGCTGCCTTGTTGGCCCCGACGCTCACCACCACCGGGGCACCACCTCCCACGGGATTGAACGTCACCGTCGCCGCCTCTGCAGCCAGGATCGTTGTCACCGAGTTCCCGCTCTGGGCGATAGGTGACACCAAGAAGCTCTTAATAGAACTTCCGCCCATCGAGCGTCGGGTAAAAGAATGACCCGGAGAAGGAGCAGCAGTCGAAGCCCAGCAGGGCAAAGAGGGGCTCGGAGGTCTCGACCACGAAGCGCCCCAGAGGCGCTGGGATGGGGGCCAGCCGCTGTCCCTGGTTCACCGTGAAGCCCTGGGTAAAATTCGTTGCAAGATCCTTGATGGCGATGGTTGTGTTGTTCTTGAATCCGACGAAGACGAGCTGCCCCTGGGTCGTCGGGTTGGACGCCAGGTAGCGCTCCTTGGCTGCCGCCCCCCTGGTACCCAGGAGACATGCCACCGAAAGCCCAAGGTGAAGAAGCCCGCGAAGGTACGATCGCCTCATATCGTGATCACTCCTCTCCAGACACCTGTGGAGGATACCTCCGTTCAAGGTTCCGTGGGGAGCACAAGATTCAACGGACGACCTGGAGATCTTTTAGGGAAGTCATCTCGTCGTCGGTTAGACCTGCTTCGCGGAGGATCACGTCGGTATGCTCGCCGATTCGTGGCGCGGGAGTTGGCGGATACTCGGATGCATCCGGGGTCACGGGTGTCCGGAAATTATCTACCCGTTCACCGCCCATATCCACTGAGAAGAAGAGTCTTCGTGCGTTTAGGTGTGGGTCTGAGCGAAGCTCCTCCGGGCTGAGTACAGGTTCCAGGCAGCAATCCCGCAGTGAAGCGAATTCTTCCCACTGGGCGCGGGTGCGGGAGGCAAAGAGGGCGGTGAGCTTCGCCTTCCAGGCTTCCTGGTGAGGCCCCGGGAAGAGCGCAGACATGTCCGGCTCGATGCCGACTCCAGTACAGAAGGACACCCAGAATTTCGGTTCCAGAGCGGCAAGGGTCATCGGGTAACCGTCGCTGGAGAGGTACGTATTGTAGGGGGCAATACCGCCGCCGAGGGGGTCCTCTCCTCGGAGTGGAGGCTGACCTGCGAAGAGAGCGCCCAGCGAGAAGCTGGAAAAACCTAGGACCCCATCAAGCATGGCGATGTCAAGCACCGTTCCTTCTCCAGTCCGGTCCCGCTCTCGGAGGGCTCCGAGGATGGCGATGACGCTCCAAAGCCCGCCGGAGATATCTGCCATCTGGAACCCGGGGACCTGCGGGGGTGCCCCCGCAGGCCCCTGGAAACCAAGGACTCCAGCTCGCGCCAAGTAGTTCAGATCATGGCCTGCACGCTGGGCCAGAGGACCACTCTGTCCATAGCCCGTGAGAGCGCAGATGATGAGCCGAGGGAAGCGCTGGCGGAGCTGTGCGTGGCCCAAACCGAGGCGGTCCAGGACACCAGGACGGAACTGCTCGAAGAATATGTCGTAGCCGGCCAAGAGGCGCAGCAACAGCTCTCGGCCTTCGGATTTCTTAAGGTCAAGGACCAGGCTGCGCTTGTTCCGGTTGAGCGCATGGAAGGCACCGGAAGCGCCCGACACTGCCGGAGGCATATGACGGAGATAATCGCCGCTGCCTGGGTCTTCTACCTTGTCCACAACAGCCCCCATATCGGCCAAGATCATGGTGGCGAAAGGCCCCGGGATCAGTCGGGAGAGATCCAGTACGCGGATACCTTGGAGCGGTCGCATACGGCGACCACATCAGAAGAATCGCACCCAAGCAATGGGGGCGCGTCAGAACGGGCCAAGAGGCGGGAACGTGCCGTATCGAGTGATCTGTAATTTGAGGGCCAAGAGCTTTTGAAGCTTCATCGCCAGCATCATGTTGCCGGCCACCTTGAGCTTTCCGCTCATGTAGAGCTGCATGCCGGCCTGGGGGTCGTCGTAGAGCTTCTGGAAATCTTCGTCAGAGACGGTGATGGTGCAGTCAGCGGTGTTGGTACCGGGGGTGCATGAGGGACCTGAGGCGGAACAGTCGATGAACCACTCGCCGGCGCCAGTGATGTTCATTTGGTATTTGGCACCGATGGCCAGCGCATCGGCCTTGTTGCGCTCCATGGCGCTGGGGAGATCCTCATTGAAGAGCTTCTTGGTATCGACGGGCATGGTAGCCTCCTTCGGCGCGAAGGTGGACTCTATCGCTCACGGAGCGTCAAGGCTTTCCGTAGGCCAGCCACACGGTTTTTTCAGGGGATCTTCCTTTGGCTCCTAGGGGTGGTGGCAGGGGGGGGTTGGGGAGGGGGAGTGGGGCGTCCCTTGGGAGTTTTCCAAGCAGGGATGAGGTGGGTCTTGAGCACATCAGCGATGAGGCCGATGTGGGCACAGTGGTCGGGCTTGTCGTTACCGTCGTAACCACGCACCAGGAAGTTCCCCTTGTCAAAGCGGGAGATCATCTGGAGGCCCAGGACATCCTTGCGGGAGGCCTTCTTGAACTTGCCGTCGAGCTCGCCAACGAGGTAGCGAGCGACCTCGGTAGTAGAAGCATAGCCGGGAGGAATGATGGATGAGTGAGAGAGGAAGAGGAACTTCTTTTTGGCAGCGGCCGCCCGGGCAAACTCAAGGAATTGCTCAATCTGCACACCACGCACCTCATCTTTGGTGCCCTCTTTGTAGCCCGCATGGAGGGAGTCGAGGAGAATAACGGCATCGACCTTCTTTCCGATAGGTTGGCGGAGGATTTGGCTAGTGGCGCCATAGCCTGCACTCCAAGAGGAGAGGGCCAGGTGTTTGACGTAAGCGTTGGGATTGCCGGAGCGCTTCGCCATGTGAGCTTCGATGCTCTGTAGGATACGGGGGAAGAGGGACTGGTCCGCGAAGGTGTTCTCGTAGACGCCTGAGCCGATGCCGAGGTCAATCCCTGCGAGGACGATCCCTTGACCGGTTTTGACAAATTCCTTGCGGATGGGCTCATGGCCGTGAAAGTGAACCACTAGGTCGAAGCCGCCATCTTTGCGGATGCCACCTCGTTGGGGGGCGATCATCTGACCGAGCGCAATATTTTCCCATCGATCGTAGATGCCAAAGCCTGGATCCGGCGTCATGCACGGGTTGGGTCCTTCGCGCCGCTTGCCTTGGGGAACGGGGGCGGCTGGGGTTGCACCAGGTTCCCCCAAGGCAGGATCTGCTGCGAGCAGGAAGCCTGCTAGCGCCAGCGAAGCAAGAGAGAGCCGCACAGACATGGCGGATGGGCATGACATAATGGCCTGGACCCGTCTAGTCTTGGACCGGAGGTCGCATCATCGTACCCTTTGAAACCAACATGGCGCGAACCATCCAGGATGTAGAGGCGTTTCTCCTTGCCACCGGGAGGCCCTTCGAGAAGAACGAGGACGGAACCTTCCTTCTTGTACCCCAGGGAGATATCCAGCCGGTGGTAGCCATCCGAGTGGACGGGCCGGTCGTGACCACCACCGTGGAGATCGGCCCGGCGCCGGCCCCAGATGCACCCCATCAGACCGCATTGCTGCGGCGTCTGTTGGAGCTCAATGCCAGCGATCTGCTTTACTGCGCCTACGGCCTCCGGGGGGATACCATCGTACTCTCGGCCGGACATGAGCTGGAGAATCTGGATATGAATGAGATCCAGGCCATGATTGCAGATATTGAGCTGGCCATCTCCCGCCACGTCAAGGAATTGGTCGCACTTTCGGAACCCGCGAGAGGAGACAAGTAATATGGGGATCTTTTCCCGCCTTGCACAGCTCATCAAAGCTAACATCAATGACCTTATCGACAAGGCCGAGGATCCCGAGAAGATGCTGGAGCAAGTCATCATCGACATGTCTGCCCAGCTCGTCGAGAACCGGAAACGGGTCGCCGAGGCCATCACCGACGAGAAACATCTCCAGCGCCTCGCCGAGAAGGAGGCTGCCGAGGCCGCCGAGTGGGAGCGCCGTGCCATGCTGGCCGTTCGTCAGGGAGACGATGCACTGGCCCGTGATGCCCTGGAGCGCAAAAAACACCACGGGCTCCTTGCCAAGCAGTACGAAGAGCAGTGGCAGAAGCAGAAGGCAGCCGTCGATCAGCTCAAGACGGCCTTGCGCATGCTCAACGACAAGATCGAGGAGGCCAAGCGCAACAAGAATCTTCTCAAGGCACGTATCGCTCGCGCCAAGGCCCAGAACGACATTCAGAACACTCTCCATGGCCTCAAAGACAACAGTGCCTTTGAGCAATTCGAGAGACTCAAAGCCAAGGTCGAACGCATGGAAGCGGAGGCAGAGGCAGGGGTCGAGCTGGCCGAAGAGTACACGGGTGACCGGCTTGCTCACCGCTTTCAGCAGCTTGAGCATGCTCATGTAGTCGACGACGACCTGATGGCGCTCAAGCGGAAGATGGGGGTCATTCCCCCCGCTCCCGAGCCTTCCACGACTCCACAGGTGCGGGTTAAGGCTCCCACAGCACCTCCCCCTGTCAATCTTCCGCATCCCAGCGTTGAGGAGCTGGAGAGGGACGAACTGGCCCGTGCGTTGGAGGAGATCCAGGCCGAGGAGATGCGGGAGCGCGAGCGCCTCAAGCGCTGAGCTGCCATGTCACGGGGTGCGATAACTTGGCTGCTGCTGCTGGCTTCCTGCCGTGAGCGTGAGCTTCCTGCATCCCAGGAAGACACTACCGAAC
>JANWXX010000118.1 GCA_025057345.1 Polyangiaceae bacterium
CGCTAGGCTGCCGGTTAGCAGGAGAGGCGACCGCCACGGGCCGGGGTGTGTGGAAAGACGATAGCCGGGCGGTAGCCTTCTTCCAGAAAGCCTGCCGCCCCGGGGAAGGTTCCATCGTAGATGCGGAGGGCTGTGCATGGTTGGCGGTATATCTGCGGGAAGGGCGTGGCATCAGACGCGACGCCGAGCAAGCTGAGGAGCTACGGCGGCGAGCCTGCGAGCTGGGGGCCACCCTGGGGTGCATGACGTGGGCGATCCCATCAGCGCCAGCACCAAGCTACTCCGGGGAGGTACCGCCGCAGGTGGTGCGTCCCGCGGGGCCATCCAATCTCCAACGGTGAGGAAGACTCGACCCACACCGCTCCTGCTTCCTGCGCTGCTGCCAGCTGCTCCAGCCCGACCGGGAGCCCCCCGGTGTGTGGGGAGAGCACGGATTGGCTTCGCTTGGTGTTCATTGGTACGGTGCTCGCACCTGCCTAGCGCGGGGGAAGAATGAGATGACGGTGAAATTCGAGATGAGGCATACCTTCCGATGCAACGAGGAAACCTTTTGGGGCAAGGTCTTCTTCGACGAGGAATACAACCGGAGGCTCTTCGAGGAAGGGCTGGATTTCGCAGTTTACGAGCCGCTGGAGCTACAGGAGGAAGCGAACGGCGACAAGGTGCGCCGGGTCAAGACCCAGCCGAAGGTCCAGATGCCAGCAGCAGTCCAGAAGCTGCTCGGAGAGCCGGTGTCCATTGAGGAGGGGCGCTTTGAGGCTGCCTCAAAAGTATGGAAGTTCAAGCTTATCCCGGCGAAGATGGCGGACAAGATCCACATCAGCGGGGAGATTCGGATATCCCCTACAGCAGGAGGGATCGAGCGGCGCGCTAGTTTCGAGATCAAAGCCGATATTTTCGGGGTCGGTGGGCTGATCGAGGGATTTGTAGAGAAACAGCTTCGAGAAAACTATGACAAGGGGGCGGTCTTCACCAACCGGTACCTTCAAGAGAAGGGCATGATCGCTGGGTTACCAGACCTGAGCCGTGGTAGAATTGGGAGCCTGGCTCCGTACACGGAGGGAGGGGCCACTGTACGTGGTCCAATAGTTCATCGGTTGCAAACCTTTTCACGAGAGGGATCGAGCATGAAGCTTCAGCAAGGGCGATCCAGAGAACAAGGGTGGCTTCCCTGGGCAGTCCGGGGGCTGCTTGGGATGCTGGCGGTGAGCGGTGTTGTGGCGTGCGCTCCTGCCAGTGAGGAGAAGACAAATACAGGTGGCAGCGACGGCTCCACCAGCGCCGGTGCGGGTGGCACAGCGGCCGGGAGCGGAGGTGCGGCGGGCTCGGGTGCGGGGGCAGCAGGTGAAGCCGGTAACGGCGGTGCTGGTGCCGGCGGCACCGCAGGTGCCGCGGGCAACGGCGGCGCCGCGGGCTCGACAGCGGGGAACGGTGGTTCCGGGGGGGGAGATTCGTTGGAAGTTGGGAAGGACTGCTCCGGGTCCACCGAGTGCCCTGGGGGTACCTGCCTGGACCCCACCACCTTCCCGGGGGGTTACTGCTCCAAGGTCTGCTCCGGTGATGTGATCAGCCAGGGGGATCCTTGTCCCCAGGGGGCGGTATGCGTGCAGATCGTTCAGGCGGCGGCGGTATGCTTGGATGCTTGCAATAGCAAGAGCGATTGCAGGCCGGGCTATGCTTGCCGCCCCATCCCAGATACAAATGACAAGGTGTGCTTCCCCGCATGCCAGAGCGATGCAGACTGCGGCTCCCTGGAGGCATGCGATACGACCGACGGACTCTGCAAGCCGGATGCAACCAAGAAGGGTAAGCCTGGCGACCCATGCAGCGCTAACGACCAGTGCTTGGGCAACGGGAACTACTGCTTTACCAATGAGGCCTACCCAGGGGGCATGTGCAGTGCTGCCTGCAACGAGGCCAACGTGAAGCAAGAGTGCCCTGGGCTCAGCGGGTCCAACTGCTTTGCTGCCGACTTTGGCGCAGGGATCGAATACACCTGCTTCGGCAAGTGCAAGACGTCCGTCGACTGTCGAGATGGCTATGTATGCTCGGCGGATGCAGGGGAGAACTTCCAGGCCAATGACAAGACTGGGGCCTGCGTACCCACCTGCAAAAACTTCCCCTGTGGTGACGGTTACGTCTGCGACCCGACGGGAATCTGCGTGGCAGATAAGCAGGGAGTCGCTTTCCAGGTGACCAAGCAGGATCTGGGCAAGGTCAGCGTCAGCTCCAACAACTTCCAGACGGTTTCCTTCAATTTGCCGGAGAACACCCTGTCGTTCACGCTGGTGGCGACACCGAGCAAGCCAGTAGATGCGGTGGTGCCGGTGACGGTGACGACACCAGCGGGCGTAGTCTACGACTACTTTGACCCGCTCAAGACCCAGTACAAGACCTTCGGCCTATCGAACGTACCTTATGCAGGGCTCTACCCGAACACTCCGAAACTATCGATGCCGGCTGGCACCTACTCCTTCGAGATGGGGGCTACGGATCCGGTCGATCTGCAGATCGACGTGCTCTTCAAGCAAGGCTCCGGTATCCTCTCCGCGGGGACGATGCCCATGGTCTTCTTCTTTACCGAGGGCAACTCCTTTAACGCTGCCAGCGCGAAGGCAGACCCTGTATTCCAGCAGGCGGTCAACAAGGTCAAGCAGGCTTACGCCCAGATCAACATCACCCTCACCGTCAACGATAGCTCATACATCGACCTCCCTGCATCAAGCCAGTACGCGGTGATCGACGAGCGCTCGGAGCTTGCGGGCCTCTTCGCCCTGGCCAACAACTACGACATCTCGGGCCTCAACTTCTTCTTCATCGACCAGTATACCTTCCAGGGCGGCTCCGGTGTCCTTGGCATCTCCGGGGGTATCCCTGGCTCGCCGGGCCTCCAGGGGGTGACCCACGCCGGGGTTTCCGTAGCTTACGGTCTGCTCAAGGATGACGCCGAGACACTGGGGATCGTCATGGCCCATGAAGGGGGCCACTACCTTGGCCTCTACCATCCGACGGAAGCGACTGGACAGGCATTTGACCCCCTTGACGATACACCCGAATGCCCCGCCTCCAAGTTCGATAAGAATGGCGACGGGCGGGTCGATCACGTCGAGTGTGCCAGTGCAGGCACCAGCAACGTGATGTTCTGGCTGGTGAACGGCCCTCCCAACAAAACCTTCACCACGGACCAGCAGTTCGTACTGATGCGTAACCCCTTGGTTTCCCACTGATGTCCCCGCGAGGTAACACCATGCGCTCCACGATGATTGCTCTCCTTGGGCTCGCGGCGGCCACCTCCTTCGTGGCTTGCGTCGACCCTCAGGTCCACCCGGCCCCCGAACACATCCAACCCCCCACCGTCCAACCCCAATCCACCCACGAAACCAGCCATGCCCAGCCCGCAGGCAACGGCGCCCAGCCTGGCAACAACACGGTGTACGATAAGGTGATGGTGCTGCTCAGCGGCATTGAGCACATCCCCTCGACAGAGGAGTTTAA
Source organism: Polyangiaceae bacterium (assembly GCA_025057345.1). Taxonomy (GTDB): domain Bacteria; phylum Myxococcota_A; class Polyangia; order Polyangiales; family Polyangiaceae; genus JANWXX01. Next base: position 3,496 of record JANWXX010000118.1, read on the forward strand.
GCGCGCCGGCTCCGACGATGAGGTGGTCGCTGTCCTCGACTCCATCGCCCGGGACAAAAATGCTAAGCTCCGCCACCGTGCCAACGCTGCTGCGGGGCTCGGCCACTATCCTCGAGTCGATACCCGCAAGACCCTTGAAGCCCTCATCTCCGAGGAAGGCCTCGACGAGGTGCTCCGTCGCCCCTCCATCAAGGCCTACGCCTCCGCCTTCGGCCCCGACGCGGTCCCCCTGATCTCCAAGATGCTTGATCACAAGGACCGCGGTACCCGCGAGGCTGCTCTCCGCTCCCTCGCCCACATCCGGACCCCCGCTGCCCGTCAAGCCATTGAAGCTCGTCTCAAGATCGAGAGTGACGATGCCCTAAGGAAGCTAGGTCAGGAAACCCTCGCTCGCTGGCCCTGAAAGTCCAGCTCGGGATAGAGCGGATGCAACAGCAGCTAGGGCTCCCCTACCGGATCATTGTGGTGAACATCGGGCGAGGCGATGAATTTCGCCCGGAATTCCTGGCGATCAGCCCTAACAACCAGATTCCTGCTATCGTCGATCATACCCCTCTGGCGGCGGTGAACCCCTGTCCACCTTCGAGTCCGGCCCCATTCTCATACCTGGCCAAAAAGACTGGGAGGTTCTGCCCTACAGCTCTGCGGGGTGGCTACGAGGTCGCCCAGTGGGTCTTCTAGTAGGGGGGTCTTGGTCCCATGGCGGGACAGCCCACCACATTATGGACCAGAGAAGATCCCCTACCCCATCGATCGGTACACCAACGAGACCGGCTCTACGGGGTACGGTGGTTTCAGGCCAGCTAAGCTCGTCCTGCCGTCTAGCGTGGGGTGGCCATAGGTAAGGAGTTCGAGAAGCAGACGCCGGACGAGGAGGCGAAGAAGATCCTCTTTGGACAGAAGACACGGTGAGCACAAAGAGTCTGGTATAGGTCGCCCCTGAGCGGTGCTGCTGAGGTAGTATCTCCTCCGTTCACACCGACCGATCGCGTGTTGACTATGTCACAATCCCTCCGTCTCCAACGCCACGTTCCTCCCTCCCTGCTTGTCCTATCCCTGGCCGCCTGCGTCTCGGGAGGCGGGGCGCCGAAGGTGAGCCCGAAAGGAACACTACAGCCGGGAGCGGAGGAGATGAGCGGAGGGGACCGTGGACCCTTCCGGGTGGTGTCCGCAGGTCCCATCGGGGAAACCCAAGATGTACCGGAGATCTCCCTCACATTCAGTCGTCCGTTGCGTAGGCTCGATGCCTCGCCGCCCACACCCCCGGTGAGACTGCGACCTGCTGTCCCCGGAACCTGGGACTGGGTGGGTACCCAAGCGCTACGGTTCTCCCCGGAGAAACCGCTGCCTATGGCTACCTCGTTTGAGGTGGAGGTCACCGGCGCTCGTGCTCTCGATGGATCGACCTTGGCGGAACCTTACACCTTCTCCTTCTCGACCCCGCGCCCCCGCGTTGTTGGAGTTTCCCCCCACCGCAACCACCACCAGGTCATGCCCAATGCCTTGGTACATCTCCAGTTCAATCAGCCGGTGGACGATGCAGCGGTGCTAGCCTCGGTGGTGATTCAGAGAGAGGGCGGTCCAACGATCCCTTACTCCCTTCGCCGTCCTTCTCCTTCCGACCTGCGCCACGTCCAGCTCATTCCCCGGTCGCCTCTTCCAGTCCACAGCAAGTTTACGGTGCGTGTCGACGAGGGGCTTCGAGGTATCGAGGGGCCCCTTCCCCTCGGAAAGGCCTACCTCTGGGATTTCTCTACCTACGGCCCCCTTACGGCTAGCTTTCACTGCAGCACAGACGCGGAAGGAAATTGCCGCCCCGAAAGCTGGATCTCCCTTCAGCTCAGCAACCCCGTGCGCCGCTCCGATCTGAAAAAGGCTCTCACGATTGAGCCTCCAGTCAAGCTTTCCTGGCCGACCTGGGACGACGACAAAGCCACCACTTCCTCCCTTTTCCTGGAGGGTGCCTTCCTGCCAGGAAGAAGCTATACTGTGCGACTTCGGACTCAAGCAGGAAACAAACCTCTCCAGGATATTCACGGCCAGTCTCTCTCTCGAGAGATGCAGCACCGCTTCCACGTGGGTGATCTGCCAGCCAACTTCAACATCGGTATCTCCAGCGGCATCTTGGAGCCCTCGGAACTTCGGGAGATCCCCCTTTTTGCCATGAACACAGGCAGGGTGGAGGTCGCTGCAGTCGCCCTTGATCTCGATAGCGTCTTGTCCCTTGAAGATACACCTCGCCCTCAGCAAGTCGGGAGAATCTTCGAGCACCCAGGGGCTCGGAGAATTTTCGTGAACCCTAGCGTGGGCAGGAACCGGATCCACCGCCAGGGGATCCGCATAGAGGAGTTGCTCCCAGACCGTCGTGGCCCCGTAGCCATCGCTGCGCGCTCTGCTGACCAGCCTGCCGTTCCGGAGCGGTTCCAGCTTGTTCAGGTGACGGACCTCGGCATTAGCGCTAAGGTGGGTCCACAAGAATCCATCGTCTGGGTTACCCGCCTCTCCTCTGGCGCTCCTGTGGAGAACGCGCTCGTCGAAGTTCACCACCCCGGACAAACCAGACCCGTTACCGCCGTCCACACAGACGCTTCGGGCATCGCCCGTATCCCACCAAGCACGTTCATCCAGGCTGCCCGTAGCCCGCACCCTTCCGATGAAGAAAACGCCCGCTCCTCTCCTCTCTTGGTCGTCCGCAACGGCAAGGACTGGGCCTTCCACCGAGTCAGCGACCACCTCAACGGATGGCAGTACGGCGCCTCCCTAGAAACTCCGGACAGTCCACCCACGCTCGGGTTGATGTTCACGGAGAGGGGGCTCTACCGGCCCGGAGACACGGTACAGGTCAAGGGGATGCTGAGGCAGGGAACGACACGGGGAATGGCGACCCCGGCGGGGCAGAAGGTACACGTGATCGTGATGGGCCCGGAGGGAGACAAGGTAAGTGAGGAAGTGGTACAGCTCTCTGCCTTTGGGAGCTTTGCCCGGGAGGTGAAGATCCCCTACGGGAGCAAGCTCGGGGTGTACCAAATCAAGGCAACCCTCGGGGAGAAGAAGGCTACAAGCCGAGAAGGGATGAACGAGGAAGAGGAGGGGTGGAGCCCGTGGGGAACCTCGTTCACCGTGGCGGAGTATCGGCCGACAGAGTTCAAGGTATCAGCGGAGCTGGACCGGACTTCTTACTTCCGAGGCGACAGGGTGAGCTGCATAGGACAGGGAACTTACCTGTTCGGTGCACCTATGGCCGGAGCGACCGCGAGGATGGACCTGACCCATCGCCCGACGCACTTCATGCCGCCGGGATTGGAGGGGTACATCGTAGATGACAACCCCTACCGGACAGCTCATCCAGAGCTAACGTCTCACGGAGGACAGCTCCAGGGAGGCTCAGCGACCCTGAATGAACAAGGAGAGGCAAAGATCGAAGCCAAGCTAGATCTTCCTGGACAGCAAGGCGCCGAACTTATCACCTGTGAGAGCGAGGTCACAGACCTGTCGAGGCAGGCATTCGCGGGAGCCTCCTCGGCGGTGGTGCACCCTGGGGAGGTGTACGCCGCGCTCCGAATATCCTCGGGGTACTTCGTCCAGGCGGGAGCGACAGTACAGCCTGAGCTGCTGGCTGTGCAGCCCGACGGGAAGCGCCGTGCTGGGGTGAACGGGACCATCACCCTACTGGAACGAACCTACGGGGTGGTGCGCCAATCCGCTGCGGGCGGGCGTATCCACACCTCCAACACAATCACGGACCGGGAGGTGAGCACCTGCCGAGTAACCACCGGAGTTGCACCCACCACCTGTGAACTTCACGTACCTCAGGGTGGGCACTACCTGGTACGGGCTACAGTGACTGACGGCCGGGGGAACCAGGTTTCTGCATCCCAGCACCTCTATGCGCTAGGGAGTGGGGGCGGAGGCTGGCAAGATCAGGACAACGGTGCCATCCACCTGGTCACTGACAAGAAGACCTACCGTGCTGGAGAGACGGCGAAGATCTTGGTTCCGTCACCCTTTCCCAAAGCAGAGGCTCTGGTGACCGTAGAGCGGGAGGGGATCCTCTGGCAAAAGGCGATGACCCTCTCTGGAGGGACACCTACCGTGGAGATCCCGGTGACCGAGGCATTCCTCCCCAATGCCTTTGTCTCTGTGCTGCTGCTCCGGGGGCGTACGAAGCGCACGCCCGAAAAAGACAATCTCCCTGACGTTGGAGCCCCAACTTTTCGCATGGGATATGTTCCCATCGTGGTGGATACGTCGAGCCGCCGCCTGAACGTCGAAATCAAGCCGGATCGGAGGGAGTTGCATCCCGGGGATGAGGTGAACGTAGAGGTGAACGTGCAGGACGCTGGGGGCAAGGGGGCCCGGGCCGAGGTGACGCTGTATGCAGTGGATGAAGGCGTGCTGTCGCTCACGGGATATCGCACTCCGGATCCGGTCGAGGTCTTCTTTGCTCCCCGAGGGGTCCAAGTGCGGACCTTGGAATCTCGGGATGCCCTCGCCCGCATCGCCCGCACCGACAGCGGGGTGGCCCTTGGCCTCGACAAGGGTCTGGAAGGTGGCGATGGCGGTAGCGCCCCTCGCCGTGATTTCCGCCAGACGGCCTATTTCAACCCAGGGCTCATGACCAACGAAGCAGGCCGAGCTCGAATTTCTTTCAAGCTGCCCGAGGGGCTCTCCACGTACCGCATCATGGCCATCGCCGCCACCCAGGGCGACCGCTTCGGCTCTGCAGATACCCAGGTGATCACCAGCAAGCCCCTCATGGCTCGTCCTGCCTTGCCCCGGGTGCTTCGGGTAGATGATCGCTTTGAAGCCGGTGTCGTCGTCACCAGCAAAGGCGCTAGTGGTCGCTTTGAGGTCACCATGACCGCGGAGGGTCTCACTACCGAAGGTGTCTCTCGCCGCTCCCTCGACCTGCATCCTGGTCAGTCCCAGGAGGTTCGTTTTCCTGCGGTAGCTCCCCGCGCTGGAAAGGTCAAACTCCGCTTTGATGTTCGAGGGGAGGGTTCCAGCGACAGCGTAGAGGTCACCAGGGAAGTGATCACCCCAACCATCCTGGAAGCTACAGCCCTCTACGGCGACACCACGGAAGCTGCAGGTGAGCGGCTAGGTGACCTTGCCATGGTCCGGGAGGACGTAGGCGGCCTGGAGGTCAGCCTCTCCCCCACAGCTCTTGCCGGGCTCGCTGGCGGCGTTGAGCAGCTTGTCGAATATCCCTATGGCTGCACGGAACAGCTCACTAGCCGTCTCGTGCCTCTGCTACCGCTTCGTGACCTAGCGGCGACCTTCGGCCTGAGGCTCCCGGAGCGGGTAGACGACGCCGTACAGATCACCGTGGGGAAATTGCTCAATCATCAACACAGCGATGGTGGCTTTGGTCTTTGGCGAGAGTCCACGGAAACATACCCTTGGTTGACTGCTTATGCTCTCTGGGGACTAGGCGAGGCGCATCGCCGAGGCTTCTCAGTGCGTGCCTCCGCTCTCAACGCGGCAACCCGCTACCTGCGTGCTTCGCTCCAGGCCCCTGCCAACCGCATCGACGACCTAGCTCAACGCGCCTTTGTTCTGGATGTACTTGCCGAGAACGGAGAACCGGATGCAGGGGCCATGACTCGCCTCTTTGAAGAGCGGGAGAAGCTTCCCCTCTTCGCCAAAGCGCAGCTCCTCCATGCTCTCGCAGTAGCGCATGCGGAGGAGAAGCTCCTCCGCGTCCTCACTGGCGAGCTAGAGTCCAGCCTGCGCATTGACGGCCCTCACGCCACTGTTGTGGTACCAGAAACCGACGAATTCTCTTGGCTCCTCGACTCTTCAACGCGAACCTCTGCCCTGGTGCTTCGGGCTCTGGTCGCTGCTCGGCCCGATCACCCCCAGGCAGCCCGCCTAGCTACCGGGCTCTTGACTCGCCGTCGTGGAGGACGCTGGCGAAGCACTCAAGAAACTGCTTGGGCCCTCCTTGCCCTGGATGCCTACCGTCGAGCCCAGGAAGCTGCCATCCCCGCGTTCCAAGCCCGTGTTTTTCTGGGGCAAGCGCTCTTGACCGAAACCACCTTCCAGGGGCGGGAGCGCCTAGCCTTCCAAAGCACAATACCGATGAGCGCGCTCCACTCGGCTTCTGGCAGCGTGCTGGCCTTCGCCAAGCAGGGAGACGGGCGTCTGTTCTACGAAGCTCGCCTCCGCTTTGCTCGCCGTAAGCTCCCTGCACTCCCCATCGAGAGCGGGTTCTTTATCGATAAGGGGAGCCAGGTGGTCACCCCAGAGAGCATGCAGGCTGCACTCCGTAGCCAGCCACGCGGTGCAGTTTCCTCGCTGAACGCTGGTGATCTGGTTCTGGTCAATCTGTCGGTGGTGGCACCCTCCGAGCGCACCTTCGTGGTCATCGACGATCCCCTCCCGGCAGGGCTTGAGCCGGTGGATACTAGCCTGCGTGGGGTTGCCTCCTGGCAACAAGAGCGACAAGAATATGACATAGTACCGATCGAGGATGACCAGCCGGAGGCCTGGCGTTGGGAGAGCTCAGTAACCCGGCGCGAGCTGCGAGATGATCGGGTTCTCTTCTTTATCGACCGAATGGCACCGGGAATTCACCATTTCCGGTACCTGGCCCGAGCCACCACGCTCGGAACCTTCGTTGCTCCCCCGACCCGTGTCGAGGAGATGTACACCCCAGAAACCTTCGGCCAAACTGCAGCAGCTACCCTCACCATCACTGCCCGACCGTGAGCCGCCGTCGCCGTCTCCTACTCCTTGGGGCTGTCATCCTCTTGGGTCCCTGGGTTGGTCTAGTACTGCTTGCGGCATTTACACCGCTGCCGCCCCAGCTCCGGGAGGATATGCTCTTGGGCTCCACACGCATCCTGGACCGGGATGGTCGGCTGCTACGTCATGCTCGCGCTGGTGATGGTACCTGGATGCAGCGCGCCTCCTTGGAGGAACTCGGGCCTCAGGTTCCAGCAGCACTGCTGGCAGCCGAGGATCGTCGCTTCTTCTGGCACCCTGGGATTGATCCGCTGGCGATCCTCCGAGCCTTGGGCCAGTTCCTCGCCCATCGACGCATCCTTTCGGGGGGTTCCACCCTCACCCAGCAACTCGCCCGGACGCTGGTCCCGCGACCGCGAACCCTGACTGGCAAAGTGCGGGAGATGGCCCTGGCACTTCGGATGGAGGCGTCTCTCTCGAAGCGGCAAATTCTGGAAGCCTACCTGAGCCAAGTCAGCTTCGGGCCTGCCATCCGCGGGGTGGAGGCAGCGTCTCGGGCCTTTTTCGACAAACCTGCTCGGGAGCTATCTCTAGCCGAAGCCGCGCTGATCGCCGGGATGCCCCAGAGTCCCACCTTTCATGATCCGCGACGCAATCCAGAGCGTGCTCGCCGCCGGCGTGACTGGATCCTCACTCGGATGGCGGCTCTCGGCCTTGCCTCCCAAGAAGAAGTAGAGCGAGCTCTCCACGAGCCCTTGACCCTCACCCACTGGAGCCCTGAACCTCTAGCCCCCCACTTGGTCCAGTCCCTGCTGGAAGGTCCATGGTCACCTGGCCCTGCTGCAGAGGTGACCACCACCTTGGACCGGGGGCTCCAACGGATCGCAGAAGAGGCTACCCGCCGTACAGTCAAGCGACTGGAGGCGCAGCAAGTCACCGCAGCAGCACTGGTGGTACTAGAGAATGCCACAGGAGAGATTCTGGCCTATGTGGGGTCGCCCTCGATCCACGACCTGCGGAGGCTGGGGGCCAACGACGGTGTGCTGGCACGACGCCAGCCAGGCTCAGCGCTCAAGCCTTTCATCTATGAGCTGGCCCTGGAGCGGTTGGGATGGAACGCAGCTACGCTGCTACCGGACGTGGAGATCAGCTTCCCTGGGGCCACCGGTGTGTTCCAACCACAAAACTACGACGGGCGGCTTCGGGGCCCGGTCCGCTTGCGGGAGGCCCTAGCGAACTCCCTGAACCTACCGGCAGTGTGGACTGCATCTCAGCTCGGGCCGGAGCAAGTGCTAGAAAGGCTCCTCACCCTTGGGTTCCGCTCGCTGGATCGGCCCCCGGAGCACTACGGTGTGGCCATCGCCCTCGGCGATGGGGAGGTCACCCTGCTGGAACTCGCACAGGCCTACGCCACGCTGGCTCGGGGAGGACTCTGGTTGCCAGCGAGGGCCATCCGGAGCTTCCGCACATGGGACGGAGAATTGCATGTGCCAGCAAGGCCAGAACCAGTACGTAAGATGGATGGACGGCAAGCCGCGACCCTGGTGGACATCCTGTCCGATCCGAGAGCACGTTCAGGCTCTTTTGGTAGGGATACTCCCCTAGATTTTCCCTTCCCAGTAGCCGCAAAAACGGGTACCTCGAAAGGATTCCGAGACAACGTGACCGCAGGCTTCACCCGAGAGGTCACCGTAGCGGTATGGGTGGGCAACTTTGACGGGCGACCAATGCAGTCGGTGAGCGGGATCACCGGTGCGGCACCGTTGTTCCACGAGGTGATGATGGCGGCGATGGTGGGCCGTATACCGGGGCCGCTCCCCTCCACGAATTTCACTACACGAACCATTTGTGCGCTCTCTGGGGCGCTGATAGGCCCAGATTGCCCCCATGGGTTCGAAGAGCGATTCTTGCCGGAACAGGCCCCGGAAGACACCTGCACGATGCACCGAACGCTACCGGTGGACACCCGCACCGGCTTGATTGCCGG
>JANWXX010000119.1 GCA_025057345.1 Polyangiaceae bacterium
CCTTGTCCTTGGGCGAGGCCATCGTAGGATAACAGCCCGACATCACACGGTATTCCTGGGTGGGTGCGTAACTCCTACAGTTTTGAGCTTGTAGAAAACGGCGTTAAGGATCTCGCGAACGGAGTACTTGACCTCGGAGACACCAGGAAGTCCGGTATGCTCAGGGAAGATGGTTTGAGCGAGGAGCCAAACGTCATCGGAAAGGTCGCTGGGGTAGGGCTGACGCTTTTTTGACCCATCGCCAGGTGGCAGGGGGTCGATCGTGGTCTTTTCTGACTCATCCACGCTGGAACCATATCACAAATTCCCTGTTAGAAACCCTCTGAAGGTTGTGATGACGCTTGCAGCGGCCAAGGCTAAGGCTCTCATCCTCAACCTAGACGTCAACGACGGACCTACCTTCCAAGTGCAGCGTTACCCTCCGATCCATGTGTATTCTTGGGTAGGTCGCATCCCGGGACAGCGAGATGAGCCGGGAAGCTCCGGTGAAGAACCTGCTCAGTAGCGGTACTCCCGGCAGAGGCGGAGAAGCACGGAGAGGTCACGGACGGCCCAGCGTGGATCCTTCCCCGGCGCCAGCAAGGTCAGCAGATGATGTGCTTCCTCGCCTCCCTCAGCGGACGCGAGCAGCGCTTGGGCGTGAGGATCAAGATTCTCCTCCTGACCCGCTTCCAGGCAGGCATCCAGGCGAGCCAGATGGAGCTGGTCGGAGTCCCCAAGAGCCTCCAGACGAGCCATGGTCGCCTGCGCTGCCTCCCGGTGACCGAGCCGCCGCTGGCAGGCTGCGAGCCACCGAAGGCGTGAGGTCAACACATGCACCGGGGCCTGCTCGAAGATCTGAGGGAGACCAAGTGTGTCCAGTGCCAAGGCGTCCTCTCCGCACTGGTGTAGTGCTCTCCCCCAGGCAAGCCCAACAAAAGCTGCAGAACCTTTGGGAGTGCCGAGGAACGTCTGGACTCGCTCACCTAGCTCGAAGACCTGCTCCCGGAGCCCCAAGATACCCAAGACTCGCAGCAACTCGCAGAGCGCGTAGGAGGCCGACGGAGGATCGAGACGATCCCAGTCCTTGAGCGCGTGACGCAGCGGAGAGAGAGCCTGCTCGTAGCTGCCCGTCGCTGCCAGAGCGCGCCCCAGGGCTCCGCGAAGCGCTGCCTTCCCTGGTGAGAGGAGGGAATCGCTTCGCTCCAGCTCGTCTAGGGTCAGCGTCGCGTACTCCTGGACTCGGGAGATGTCACCATCGGCCGCTGATTGCACAACGTGGGCAAGCACACGCCATCGGACCTCCGAGGGGAGAGCTTCCAGGATCGTCGACGAAGGCCAGTTGATCCTGGCGATCTCTCCGGTGTGGCGCCGGGCGATGTCCCGCGCCAGCGAGAGCTTCCAGTGGGCGACCGGCTGGTCCTGGGTACGACGGAGAAGCCCCACCGAAAGTGCTGCCAGCAGCGGCCACCCGCAAGGGACCATGGAGGACTCCAGGGTTAGGGTGAAGAGGCGCTCCGCAGTCCATCCCACATCGAGATCGTCCGCCCACAGAGCACCGTCACGGGCCAGAGGCAACAAGCCGAGTCCACTGATCAGCGCCTCTTCGAAGGTGCGAACCCCCAGGATCCGTACGGACCCTGGTGGCAAAATGGCGCGCAATTCCATAGCGCAGTCCGGGTCCGTCAGTAGGACGGTGGGTTGCACTTCCGGGGAGGCAAGTGCTTCCTGGATCGTCCCCACCGGAGGGACCGCCTGCAACCAGCCGTCGTCGTCGAGATCTCCGAAGGCGAGGAGGGAAGGGAAGGGGAGACGCAGGGAAGCCGCGGTCCAGCGCAGGACTCCGTTGAGGGAGTACGTAGGTTGCCCGGGAGGTTCCCAGGGATGGCCCAGCAGATCCAGGAGCCAGATCGCGGCTCGGGGGACAGGGTGAGCTTTCCCTGAAGTCCTCGACGAACGAAGCGGATCACGGTGCGACATTCAGCGGGTCCCCTTGGATAGCAAGCGGTCGAGGACGTCAAGGGTCTGACGGCTAACGAGCCGTTCTGCTTCCATCGCATGCTGGCTGTCGAAGGTCAGGATGCAATCGAGGCAGGCCAGCTCGCAGCCGGCGTGGTGCTGCTCATTCACGTAAAGCACCTCCCGTGCCTCCTCCAGCCAGGCTCGACCCATGTCCAGCAGCTCCCGGACGTGGCCCACGCCACCCGGAACGTTGTCATAGACCGCCGTGGACCACCCCCCGGGCATCCCGACGGGGAGCACGCCCAGCTCCCGGGAGTCCACCTCCAGCAGCCGTGCTCCGGCGATCTTGAGTGCGTAGCCCAGCGTGTGGACCAGTACCTCGTCGTTGGGCAAGGAGAGCGATTCTTTCAGGAGTCCAGCGATGTCGATCAGAGCGATGTCGGTGATCTCCCGGGCCGACAGCGTATGATTGCGGAGCACCGGTGCAGTGTCTCCTATCCCCCAGCAGTTGTAATTCTGGGGGCTGAACAGCGGAGCATGCCGGGCGAAGCCTTCCGGAAGGTTCTCCCTTCCTTGCCCCCGTTTGTACTCGCTCTCCGCATAGCCGCATTGGGTGCAGAGGGCGAACCCCTGGTGATATTCTCCTTCGTTGTACACAAAGATCTCTCCGTCCTGGCGGTACAGCGCGCGCAACCCGGAGACTCCCGCAAAATTCTTGTACTCGACAGTGGTGCTGCTGCCCCTGACGAAGCTGAGGGTCGCCTTCTCCACGGAACCCACTCGCTCGGTCTTGGTGCTGCGGCATGGTGGATCCCAGGCCGCCGAGGAGAAGCCATAGCGAGGGAACAGCATCATCTTCGATGCGATCTCGATCTTTTTTTCACATACCTTGCAGTGCTCTTGCTCGTGTTCCTTGTCGTAGGTGTAGATCAGGTGGCCGTTGGGGCAGGTTGCGTAGAATCCACGGATTCCCAGCGTGTCGCTGGCCTGGTTCCCAACGAAGTGGCGGAGCACTCCGCGGGAGGTGACCACCTTCCCCCCGACGAGGATCCGTGTACCCGGGGAGTATTCGGCCAGAGAGAGCAACGAGGAACGCTCCAGCTTGATGGTCTCCTCCTCGCGCACCCGGTTGGGGTTCCTCTCGTCCGGGACGAACACCTTGAGCCGGTGGAGCCCGATGGGAAACCCGTACCGCGGGAGGACCTGGCGCTCGGCCAGCTCCGCGATCACATGCTGCGACAGCATCGCGTCGAGCTGCTTGTGGATCGCTCGCGCCGTGGACTTCCGCTTGTCCTGGGGAAGCTCCGGGATCTGCTGGTAGCTCTCCTGGAGAGGCGTCAGCTCCCCGAGGAAATCATCCAGTACCCTTCGGAACTGCTCGCGCACCTCCCGGAGCAGAGCTTCTGGCTGATCGAGGTAGCGCTCCAGGGGCGTACCCATCAGGAGGCGGCGCAACAAGGGGAGGTTCTCCTGTACGGACCACTTTTCGAGAAATTGGAGAAATTGCTCTGATCTAGGGTTGGGGAGAGGCCTAGGCAGCGTGGGGCATTGCGCTTGCTTGTCCCACCAGTCGGGAACCTGGAGGCCACAGAACGTCCCCATCTCCCCGAAGGCGCTCATGGCTCCCTCGTGATCGCCTTGCTCCCAGGTGGAGCGGAAGAAGGCTCCAAGCAGCGTGGCATGGAGGTGGCGGCGAGCAATCCGCTCCCGGTCCAGGGCTACGACAGGGCGCCTCCCGGGGCGGGCCAGGTACTCGCCGAAGCGCCGGAAGGTCTCCCGGTCAAAGGGAGTCGTCCGGCAAAAGGTGATCACGGCGGAGGAGCCGTCGGCGCGGCGTCCGGCGCGCCCCGCCCGCTGCAGGTAGTTCGCCCGCCCCGGGGGTACATTGGCCAGGAGCACCCCGCTCAACCCACCGATGTCGATGCCCAGCTCCATCGTGGTCGTGGCGCTGAGCAGGTTGCGTATCCCCGCCTCGAAGAGCCCCTGCACGCGGCGGTTCTCCTGGGTGGAGCGCTGAGCGCTGTGCTCCTCTGCCCACAGCCCCTCGCGGAAGATGGGTTCCTCCCGCAGCTCGCGGCGCACGCGGCCCAGGCGAGGTTCCCGGTCAAGCTCCTCCTCGGAGATCGGTTGAAGGTCGTCCACCCCCAGCGCCGGGGCAATCCCCAGCACGGAGCAGGTCCAGACCTGCCCGGTTCGCTCCGAGCGGAAGAGCTTCTGCGGCCTGCGCAGGACCAGCGCAGGAAATTGAATCTGAAGCGCATCGACCTCTCCCTGCCTGGGTCCTCGTTGCCTCGATCCGACCTTGAGCCAGGGGAAGTTCGCCTGGCGTAGTTGGTCGAAGGCGACCCGCAGGATCTCGGTGGCGAACGTCGCTCGCTCCGGCTGGACCACGCCGAGCCGCTCGGCGACCTGGAGGGCAAATCGACGCCTGCGGTGCTTCTCTGTTATCCCGAGGAAGCGGGTCAACAAGTTTTGTCCGTATTTGTCCTTCAGGGACATCCAACAACCGATCCTTCCGGCACCGAAATCGTAGTCCCTGTCCTTCTCCTCGTCGCCCAGTGAAATGCAGCTGTCGATGCGGAAGGTGTCCAGCAAGAGCCGAAGGAAGGAGCTCCAAACTTCCTGGAGTTTTGCCTCATCGGTGCCCTCCGGGAGGGTCCCCAGGATGTCGTTGGGGACACGAAGCTGGTTGAGGCCGGGGTAGACAAGCTCCACCAGGCCAATGGATTCGAGGGTTGTCTCTCCAGGAGCACGACGGGCCAGTTCGCGCCCGAGGAGCCCTCCGAGCTGCTGCTTGATCGCGTCTCGGTTCTGCTCCCAGGCTCTCTGGCTCCAGTCCTTGGCCTGATGTTTCTCTCCCCGATCCTCCTCCAGAAGCTGAGCAATCGACTCCCTCTGCTCCAGCTCCTTGACCAGCATCTCCACGGACCTTCCTTCCGAGATGGTCTGGATTTCCCGGAGCAGATCCTTGTGTTTCTGCTGGAGTCTTGGATTTCCTGGGTTCCCCTGGAGCTGGCGCTCCGTGTGTTGCAGATCTTGCTGGAGAATTTCCAGGTCCCCCTGCTGATCCCAGGAGGTGGCCAGGTGACCGGCGAGGAGCGCACGGAACTGGTAGCGCAGGTGCAGCGCCGTCAGCCGAGGCCCCAGGCGGGCGGCCTCCCGGCGGCTGTCGCTGAAGGCGAGGAGGCGGCGGCCCTGGGCCGGAAGCCAGCGTACCATCGGCGACGGATGGGGGGGCATCTTCAGCGTGGCGGTCTCCGCGAGGAGGGTGGTCGCGAGGGCATCCGACACGGTGAAGATGGAGAAATCCGACCGATCTTCCTCGTCGTCTTCCTGCTCCGCCGCATCTCCCTGAGTCGAGATCCCCTTCCCGGCGGATGGTTGCAGCGTGCATCGAGGGCAGGCGTGGATCCTGGCCAGGGGGGCGAGATGGTTGCCAGGCGAGGTGAAGTATTTTCTCGACGTCAGGTGGACGAATTCCGCAGGATTTTCCGGAGGCTCCACCCGGAAGATCTGGGTTTTCTTCTTCACGCCATCACTGAATTCATAGTGCAAGGCTCCCTCGATGGTCCGCGCCGCCAGCACCGCCTGTCCGCAGTGGGAGCAGCGGAACAGCGTGAACGCAGCGCTCTTGCAGTAGGGGCATTGCTCTCGCGCCGGAGCGAACACCGCTCCGCGGCCCGGGATGGGGCGCGGGCCGCTGCAACGATCGTTGAGACAGAGCCCCAGGCCCTCTGGCGCTCGCATCAGGATGTGGAGGCGGTGTGGTAGCAGGGGGAGCTGATCCGGATCGAGACGCGCGGAGGCGCCAAGGTTGAGCAGCCGCAGCGTCGCCTTGTTCCTCTGCTCCGGCGAGGTATCGGGCCAGAGCCGCTCCGCCAGGTCATCCAGGCGGAGCCGCTTGTGCTCAAACAGCAGCGCAGCCGCCCGGTGCAGGGGCGAGAGTCGGGCGAGGGCGTAATGCAGCAGAGCAGCAGGGTGAGTAGGCGTTTCTGGGACCGGAAGACCGAGAGCCTGCAGGATGGGGAGGAGCTTCTGGCAGAGCTCAACATCTTCCCGTACTACTGGTTTCCCATGGTCATCGATGCCGAGGGTTGTCACTTCTGGCCATGGCCCCGCGAGGAGTGACAGCGTTTCGGCAGGTTCCTGCACAGGGGGGGCGCCCATCTCAGGGGCTGCCTGCTCCCCCTGGATCACCCGGATATCCTCAGGGGAACGGGAGAAGAGTTGGGCCCCGAAGTCCCGGAGTTGCGCCTGCATCTGCTCGGGAGAGCCGCTACCGATGGTGGCCGAGGTGGCCAGGAAGAGCACCTGCTCGGGGTCGACACCGCAGCGCTGGAGCAGGCGACGGAGCAGCAGGGTGATCTCCCCGGCAAGGGTTCCGTTGTAGACGTGGGCCTCATCGAGCACGACGACCCGGAGGTTCTTCCCGAAGAAGACCGCATCCTGGGGTCGGCAGAGCATGTACTCCAGCATCGAGTAGTTGGTCACCACGATGTCGGGCGTGGGGCCGTTCTCGATGTATTCCCCGCGTTCGTTCTCCAGGCCCCGAGCCTGCTTGCGGGTGCGGAAGGAAGGGAGAGAACGACGGGGAATCCCTTGATCGTTGGCTTTTTGGTTGTTCTCCGGGGTCTCGCTGGTGAAGTGGAAGAAGGTGATTTTCTGCTGTCCCTGAAGCCAGCGGTCGAGACGAGCAACCTGGTCGAGCACCAGGGCGTTCATGGGGTACAGCAGCAGAGCGGACATCCCCGCACCAGGTTTGGGGGAGGCGGTCCACAGCGCGTCCAGCATCGGGAGCAAGAAGCTCTCGGTCTTGCCGGCTCCGGTGGGGGCGGTCACCACCAGGGCTGGGCGTCGCTCGCCCTTCTCCCGGGCCTGGCGGATGGCCTCCTCCTGGTGGCGGTAGAGGCGGCGATGCGCAGGGACGGCGCCACGCCGGTCGAGATGGTCCCCGAGATCGGAGGGGAAGTATCCCTGCTGGCAGAGATCCTTGAGGGAGCGCTCCGAAGCGACCGCAGGGAACGCGCCCTCGACCCAGAGCGGAGCCTGGAGTCCTCCCTGTTCGGGGGGGCCTTCCCAGATCTTGCGCGCGGCTTGGTTGAGCGTATCAAGAGGTGTAGCCAGCTCGCTGCTTACGAAGTCAACGAGGCGCCTGCGGAGTGCCTCCGCGAGTTCCAGGGCATCCAGTTGGCTCATCCTTCCATCCCTTTCTCTAGAAGAAGCACGGCGACCAGGCGCCGGAAAATTCCCAGGTGGAGCGCTGCCAGGCTGGCCACTGTCTGCCTTCCTGTGCTGCAAGCCTCTTCCAGCAGCCGTTCCAGCTCATCCAGCGGGAGCCTGAGGGCTGCCGCGGCTTGCTCCTTGAGCGCCTTGAGTGCCTTCTTGAACACGGGCTTTGTGACGGTCTGCCCTGGCTCGATGTGGAGGTAAATGCAGCGCCACTGGATCCGGCGCCCCGGGGCATTTCTTCGTTCCTGCTCGCTGGTGCATTGGCAAGCGGCAAGCGGCCATCGCTCGGAAACTTCCAGAAGCGCTCGTCCCCACGGGAGCAATGCCCGCGAAACCGGTCGATGCAGGAGCCTCTCGTGGACTTCGGTGTACATTCGCTGCACAGCCGTTGGATCGAAATCCGTTCCAAGAAGCAGGGAGCGAACGACCTGACGCCAGGATTCTCCGTCAGGCCAGACTTCAGGGGCAAAAGCTCCTCCCTCGACGTGAGGTTGCATCATCTGCCGAATCCTTTCCTTGGTATTCGCCGGATCGTCCGGCTGCTCCCGGGGGAGAATCTCCCAGGCGAGGAGGGCCTCGGTGGGGGCTCGTCGTGCCAGGTTCCGGATCTTCTCCTGTGCAGGGGTAGACAGCAGGGGCAACCTCATCCAGCGGAGCCAGAGGAAGCACTCCAGCTCTGAGATCCCTGAATCTTCCAGGCACTGCCACCAGTGCTCCGTCCACCAGACCCCGAGCCAGGTGTTCCTGAAGACCAGGGCTGCCGCGTACAGATCTTCTCCGCTCGCGGTGAGTGGGATGACCAGCTCATCTCCGTCTTGCATGATCGGTGCGAGCTGCGGGGGTCGCCCCTTGAACCAGAGCAGAACCCGGTGCTCTGGACGGAGCTGGATCTTGCGCCGAAGGACCAGCTTCAGGCGGCCCTCCTCCACAGATCCTCGGCGTATCAGCCCTCGATGCACGACCGTGACGCCGAGGGGGGTGAGGTCTTCCGGGTTCCGTGGGTGCTCCGGGCCCAGGGCCATCTGCTCTCCTCGCCCCAGCATCCCCCGGAGGATCCCTGTGCGACGGGGCAGGGGGCAACCCAGCGCCTGCTCGAAGAACACGCTCGTCTGGTGGGGGAGGGCGCAGAAGCGTACGGGTGTAGCCTCCAGAGCGCGGAGATCCAGCTCCTCGCCGGGGCGACACTCGCGCCACCCTCTCTGCTCCTCCCGGGGGTCGGCCAGCAGCAAGGCCGCCCGCGTGGCCACCCGACGACGGACCATCCAGCTCCTTTCCTCGTGACGTACTTCCATACGAACTTCCACCAAGGGCTCCCGGGTAGCAGGGAGGTGGAGCAGGTTTCCCCCCCGGATCGGCAGGGGGGTTCCTTCCACCCATGCGGCTCGAAGGATGCACCCGGCAGGCTTGAGGATCTCGAATTCGCCAGGATTCGCCGGGTTCGCCTCCAGTCGGATCTGTTCGAGCCAGAGAGGGCGTGGAGGTCGCGGTGCGGTGGGGCTCCAGAGGAGTTCTCCGTCGAGGCGCAGCGCCACCTGGGGCGACCACCCGGGCGGGAGCCAGAGCAAGGCTCGCTCTTGCCGGGGGATCGACCGGGCCTCCGGAGGGGCCTGCTCCCACACGGCCCCTTGGGGAGCCAGGAACCAGTAGCCACAAGAGGTCTGGAGGGGTTCCTGGGCCGGGTTTCCCTGATCGTCGAAGATCCGCACTTCCTCCTCGGAGAAGAGCCGGAGGCAGAAGTCCCCCGGGACCGGCTGATCCTCTTCGTCGAGGAGCTGCACCGCGCAGGTCGGGCGGAAGGGAACCTCCAGCCATCCTCCCTCCATCCACCGCAGCTCCCCGTCTGGATCGCGGAGCAGTGCGTCTTGCCATGCTCCCTCGATGTGGACCTCGTAACGGACCCCCATCAAACCAGCACCGAGCGCGGAGGCCGGAGAATGCGCCTTGAGCAAGGGGCGCAAGGAGGCCACGTCGAGGCGGAGCTCCGTCGCTACTTCAATCTCGGAGATGTCCTCCTCGGTCGCAGGCGTCGGGATCACCGCTCCGGGGGTCGTGGGGAGGTAGACGGGGGGCTGGAAGGAGGTGATGGCATCCAGAAGTTCGTCGATGTTCTGGCCCTGGAACCAGATGGAGTTCTCCAGGGTCAGGCGCATCCGATCCCATTCCTGATGGAAGGCTCTGGTGCGGGCGAACCGCAGGAGCTGGTGCCAGACCTTCTTGAACGAAGGTGCGTGAAGGCTCCCCGGCGCGAGGAGCAGCGTGAGGTGCAAGGGTAGGTTGTCGCCGTGGAGCCAGGCTGGGAGGCGGTTCTTCAGGTTATTGATAGGCAGCCCCTCGTGGAGCCGGACGGTGAGGTACCAGCGCTGGAACGAGTGCTCAGGACCTGCGAGACGGAGGCGGAAGCGAGAGCTGGCTTCTTCGATGGCAGGTTGGACCAGGCGATGGAGCGTGCTGCCCTGGAACAACAGGTTCCTCAGCCCCTCCGGGAGGTGCCGCTGGCAAGGGCGGAAGCAGGCCTCCGTGTTCCCGTAGCGACGGCTCAACCCTGCCAGCAAAGCGATGAACAGCAGCCCGAGTGCCTCCTTTGCGGTCGGAGCCATCGTCCCCAGCGTTTCCGGGAGCTGTACAGAGCCAGAGAGGGGCTGAAAATCCCGGCGCAAGACCCACTCCCAGGTGGGAATGGAGCGCGTGGCGACCCCCAGCAACCGATCCAGGTCTAGCGGGGTGAGCCCAATCTCAGCCATGGACCAGGTGGAGTTTGTGAAGCACCCACTGCTGTCCGCCGCCGCCAGTAGGAGACCCACCGCCGTCTCGATTCGTTGATCTTGCCATGCATCAAGGACGCCCATCATCCAACCTCTCTCTGGAGAACCCATACAACCTGCTGCAAGCGGGCAAGTAGGCGATCTTCGTTGTCCGGGTCTAGAGAGCTTCGATCCGTGGCGGTCATCTGCTGCCGCACCGCTATGCGCCGGAGGTCGTAAAGGAGCTCCTTTAGCTCCTTAGGATCAAGCCCTCCCTCCCGGCCGTCCACCGCTGGGTTTCCCTCCATGTGACAGAAGGAACAGGAAGGATTGCATCGTACGGTGAGCACCACCCGCAGGTATCGTACGGCCATATACGGGTGGATCGAGGTCAGAGTCTTCCCTGCGAAGGTGAGGAAGGACGAGAGCAAGGGGAGGCGTCGAGCAGGCACCATGACGAATACCATATGAATAGAGCTTCTCGGATGGCGGTTCTGACGAGAAATGAGGGAAGGCCATCCGAGCTAGGTGCATAACCCCACCCTGCCTGGGATCACTCCATGGCATACCGCGCACTACCGCGCTTCAACCGGACCTAGCAGCCCCCAGTGTACGGGAGCCCGCGCCCTGGTGGAGCAAGGGCGCCTCCCCTGTTCCCTCCACGACCCTGCGGACATCTCGCTGTGGTAAGCTGTGGTAAGCCGATCGTCCCTTGCCTGCTCCCTCTCGACTCGCCTCCTTTGATTGGTCTGCGCTCTCCTCACTCCGCCTCCGGGCGCGAGCCCTTACCGACGGCGCCTACGCGGGACAGCACCCGAGCCAGCGAAAGGGATCGGGGGTCGAGTTCGGCGGGCACCGGGCCTACGTCCCTGGCGACGACCTGCGGCTCCTCGATCGCCGCGCCATGGCCCGTCACGACAAGCCATTCATCCGAGAGCTCCAGACCGAAACGGACCGAGCGATCCGGTTGCTGCTGGACGCGAGCGCTTCTATGGGATTCCAAGGCGGGGGGCCAGTTTCCAAGCTGGACTTCGCGGCAGCGCTCGCAGCTGCCCTCGGGCGGGTGGCCCTCTCCTCCGGTGACCCGGTCGGACTGGAGATTCTGGGAGGGCAGGGGGGGCGCTCGCTACCAGCTTCGGCAGGTCGGGAAGCGTTCGAACGCCTTGTGGGTGTCCTTGATGGTCTCCAGGCCGGAGGAGATCTTCGAGAGGATCTTGCCACCCTGGACCGGGCCTTCGGTGCCGTGGCTCGACGAGCTCGTCGTGGCTCCGTGCTGATCCTGTTCAGCGACCTGATCGACCTTCCTCCCGAGACGCTTTCTCGCTACGCTACCCTGGCGAGCAACGGCCGCACCTTGCTGGTGGTCCGGATTCTCGATCCTCACGAGCGCATCTTCCCCTTCGACGGACCTGTGCGCCTTGTTCCCCTTGAAGGGGACGACGAAGTGGAAACCGATCCTGGTGCAGTGCGTGGGGCCTATCTGGCAGCGATGGCGGCCATTGAAGAGGATTGGTCTCGGCAGCTTACCCCCCGGGGAGGTCGCCTGGTGAGCTGCTCCACCGACCAGGATCCAGTCGGCGTGCTCCGGAGCATCCTGCAGGCCGCTCTTGCAGGGCGCCGTTGACGCCTTCTGCAAGCTCCTATCGCGTGTGAACGCCCTGACCTGCGGGGCCGCTTGAGATCTGGGCTGAAGGGGTCATTGAGCCTGGCAGAGTAGTGGTCACCCGCTCGCCTTCGGAAGTCTGAACTGTACTCACCTGGTCTGCGTTGGGCCCGCATCGAATGCCCTGCGAAGCGACGCGGCAAAGGGGCCAAATCCTCTGGGACAAGCTGCTTCGAGCAACGCCACGTCGGTCTGCCTGGCGATCTCAACGCGCAGGTCGGTTCCGTCGCCTCTTCCTCGCCGACGAACAGTACCTTCACGGCTTCTTTCCTTCCACGAGCGCCTGCTCGCCGAGCAGATACCAGAGTTCCCCAATACCGAACTCCTTGAGCAGCTCGTTGATGCCCTGAACCTGATGCAGAGGTGTCACCTGCGTCCCCAGCTCGGGGTCGTGCCGGACGATACGAACCTCTTCGGGCCTAGTGTAGTTGAGCAGCAGGGGGTTGTGAGTGGTCAAGATAATGAGAGCACGAACTCGATGCTTTTTTCTCCCGGACCCCCCCCGACAACAGTAGGAGTTACGCACCCAGGGCCAA
>JANWXX010000011.1 GCA_025057345.1 Polyangiaceae bacterium
CGAAGAGGTGGTCGAGGACCGGAGGAGCCAGCAGGCGCTGCATAACCATCTGGGCCATCAGGGGCAGAGGACTGCGCACGGCCAGACGCTCAACCAATTGCCGGGTGAACGAAGGGAGAGAGGACACCGCGGGAGTGTAGCGAGGTCAAGAAGATCCGCGAGGAGTGCGAAGAAAACATGGCCCCTACCCGATAACGCAAAGTGCTTCCAGACGACCTTCAAATGGCTCGTTATAGTGACCAAAATCGTGAGGAGCACCAAGAGACAAACTCTCCTTGCCATGGGGATATGCAACAAAAATGGGCAAACTCTGGATCGACGCTATATCTAGATCCTCCGGACTATGACATCAGAAGTTCCGGATATCACCCTGCGGAAAGTAGTCGTAGTCAGGGCAAAGGCTGGTAGGGCTCCATCGGTTGATAGTCGCCTCAAAGAGATAATTTTCCCTAGTGATCCCTCGAAGACTTCCCACCCAATATTCGATACAGGAGGAGCAGGTGCCTCGATAGCCACCCCAATGGAAGACTCTCGAGGAGAGAGTGTCAGGGACGGATGGGCGAGAGGAGGGAGCCCCACCAAACAGGCCACAAGCAACCCCAGCGCAGCTCCTGCGTACGAGATGATCTAGGATCGTATCCACATGGTTTCTTCTGGCAGAGGAGGTGGCAGGTTGGCTTAGCTGATCTCCTCGACGATACGGACCGAAAAGGAGGGGTCGATACGATAACCATCATCATGGCGCTGGAGGATGCCGCGCAATCCCATGCGACGTAGCTCGCTGAGAAGGACATAGACACGGTTTGCTCCGGCGTCTGAGGCAACGCGATCACCAGGCCAGCCCGCTTGCAGCAGTTCCTCCACAGAGAGGACTGAACCAAGGCTGCGGAGCCGCGCCTCGGCGAGAGCAAGCAAGACACGACGAAGGGACGCCCTAGAGCCGAGCTGGTGGCGTACCCCAGGAGCAGTCTCAATCCAGGTGGCACCTGGCCCAATCTTCAGCCCTCCGGGAGTTTCCTGGGGCAAGAGCCGCTCCATGACGACAGCAACCTCTCGCTCGAAACCCTCCGGATCAGGGATCACCCCGAGGAGGGTACGGATCCGGTCAGAAACCTCGACGGCCTCCGCAATGGAGGCGCGCTGGGAGGGGAGAGCCGCAACGACATGGCGCTCGAACCAGAGCAAGCAGCGGATCAGCTCGGCATCCTCAGCCAGGGAGAGGCCCAAGAGGGCCCTGCTCACCGCGGGAGCCAAGGAGACCACCGGGAGCATGGAGCGCATCATCAAGAGCAAGGCAACGAAATCACCCGAGGGAGAGGGTCCACCGCCCAGGTTCACCTCGGGAGGGCAAAAGATGGGTTCGCCGGCGAGGAGATGCCCATGCTCGTCTCGCGTGACCACGTTGTACCCGAAGCCAACCAGCCAGTGCTTGCCCTGACGGTTGAAGATGACGTTGGCGTAGGCGAGATCTTGGAGAAAGAAGGGACCTCCAGGGGTCGCATGACCCGCCTGAATGGCCTGCCGCAGGCCGAGGATAAAGCCATCTGCCTGGGGGTGGTGGGGCCGGAGGCCGATACGCTTGGCTTCCTGGAGCAGGGTTCCGAGGTCGATGGTGGCGTCACAGTCAAAGGCCAGGTAAGGCACACCACCGGCCTCACCGTACTCGGCCACGGGGGCGACCCGCGGGTGCTGGATGCGCTGATGAGCTTGAGCCAGCCGATCAAGAGCCTCCTGCTGGAGACCTCGATCACGACCGGGAGCGCCGAAGACCACCAGCCGTGGGATGCCTCCCAAGCAAGTGCGCGTGGAACCCAAGAAGAAGGCCCCCCGAGATCGCAAGAGAGAAGGGCGTTCAAATCGCCCCGGCCAGGGCGCATCGCGGCCAGCGCCAGAGCGGAACATGGGGTCGACCATAGCAGATCTGACGAATTAAGGTTCCTTAAGGGCAACTTCCAAGAAACCTTTAGGTACGTAGGAGGGATGCTCAGATCCTCTCTCTTTCAAGGTTCTCTTCAGCTCACCCCTCGCCGCTGCATGGCACTGTTGATGCTTGTGCCGAGCATAGCTGCAGCGGGGGCATGCACACCAGGAAAACTTGTCTCCGGCGCCGCGAAGGCACCAGGTATTCCCGGGGAAGGGTGCGACCCAAAAGCCCTCAACGAGGTCAACAGCCCTCTGGTGATTGAGTGGCCTTCGGACGCAAGGAGCGACCTGGAGTCAGCGATGCACGACGGTGTAGTGGTGGTAAGCTTCACCTGCGAGAAGGTGAAAGTGCTGCCGGACTGCAAGGTGGCGGGCTCCTACGGGTACCGGGCGGTAACACCGAGGGAGGAGTCAGTACTGATCGAAGGGCGAGACAACATCCAGGCGAGCTTCGGCGGGGTGAGCTGGGCCGTGGGGGGCAGCCTGGAGCGGGACGCCAAGCTGGACCTGAGCTACGTGCTGGTGGGGAAGCGGTCGACGATCCTCAACAGCCTCCACGATCAGGAGCTGGAGGGAGGCGACTTTTGCAAGGGCGCTACCCACTTCGTCAAACGTGCAGATGTGGGAGCCTTCGCGTACGCGACCGGCACTCGTGTCGCAGCGGGGATGTCGGCGAAGCTGATGGGGCAAGGAGCTGCCGGTTCCAGCGAAAATAAGGAGGTGAAGACCAAGCAGGATGGAGACCCAGCGACCTGCAAGAGCTCGAAGCTAGCCGACGAGAAGGCGCCAGAGGGGTGCGGGGCGGCGATCCGGGTGAGCCTGGCACCGATCAAGAGAGGTGGCGTCAGCAAGGCTGATAGCCTCTCCAAGAAGGGGTTGAGCGACGGTCTTGGCTGCCCCTCAGGCTTCGTTTACGCGGACGGTGCTTGCACGAAGGAGAAGGGGAAGGTCAAGGCACACCTTTGTGAAGAGGGGGACCAGCAGGAATGCCAGAAGCAGTGTGCCGCTGGGAGCGATGCAAGCTGCGACCGCTTCGCCAAGGCGCTGCTCTATGGGGAAGAGGAGAACAAGGAGTTGGGCAAGGTAGCCGGAGCGATCCAGTCGAATGTTCAGCGCATGGAGGAGGCCTGCAAGGCAGACCAGCCGAACGCGTGCACAGCCCTGGCGATCCTGACTTGGGCGCCCATGATGGAGGGCGGGAAGCTGGAGAAGAAGCAGGCCGCCAAGGGCTTCGATTTCATGAGCCGGGGCTGCGCCGCTGGAGACTTCACCGCCTGCATGCTCCTGCGCTTTGCCAGCTCGGAGGAGATGAAGGACATGAAGGAGGAGGTCGGCATCGACGGCCAGAAGCTCCTCGTGCAGACCATCGAGCGGGGCTGTCGGGGAGGGAACGCGGTCCCCTGCGGTTTCGTGAGCATCGAGTCTGCTGCCGGCGAGAACCTCCGGCGTGATCCAAAGCGGGCCATCGAGCTCGCGGCGAGCGCCTGCCGGGGCTCCTTCGCAGAGGCTTGCCAGATCCACGCAGCCTTGCTCGGGGATCGCGCCCGCTGCGAGGCTATCCTGCACGGGGTCAACGAGAAGATGATCCGCTTCCATCACACGGAGAACATCTGCGACGACACGGTACTAGGGGTGATCCCAGATGATCTCAGGAAGGCCAGCGCCAGCCTCAAGCGAGCCTGTGAGCTAGGCGTCCAGGCAGCTTGTGAGGGCTGAAGTCACCCCCTTGTCCCTCAAGGTCTCCGAGCTGACCGTCAAGCGCGGCGGTACGGTGATCCTGCACCGTATCTCCCTCTGCACCAAACCTGGTGAGATCATCGGGGTGTTCGGGCCGTCCGGAGCCGGGAAGAGTACGCTGTTCCAGGCCATCATCGGGGAACTCCCCGTCCAGGGTACCATCCTTCTTGGCGAACACTCTGTAGCACAGTGGCCCATATGGCAACGAGCCAGGATCGGGCTCGGGTACGTCCCCCAAGGAACCAGTGTCCTACTCGACCTATCGGTCCGTGACAACCTCCGCACCTTCGCACGCTTGTCTCGTCGACCTACTAACCCAGAGGACTGGGCCCAACGTATAGGCCTCGAAAGCAGACTCTCAATCCCGGCTTCGTCCCTATCTGGGGGTGAACGTCGCCGCCTAGAGCTGGCCCGTGCTCTCCTAGCTGGACCCTCTGTTCTACTGTGCGACGAGCCTTTCGCCGGGTTGAACCCAGGGGCCATCGGATCTGTCACGGCGCTACTGAGGGAGGCCGCAGCTTCTGGTGTCTCCGTGGTGATCTCTGATCACCACCTCCCTGAGGCCCTGTCCCTGACCAACCGAGCACTGCTGCTGCTAGATGGACGCATTGAGGCCGAAACCGATGCTATCTCCTTCCCATCACACCCATTGGTGCAGCAGCGCTATGTAAGCCGGGGCTAACCCTACACTTCTCTCTAGGCCAAGGCCCAACTCGTGATGAGCTGCGCTTTAAGCGAGAGCACGCCAAGACAGGAAGCAGACACAAGCCATTTGAAGGTCATCTGGATGCCCTCATTCTCACCCCCGCTTTGTCTGGGGAAGTCCGTGGATCCGACGGAAGGAGGAGACGTAGGGGCGTTTCGTGAACCGAACTCTCACCGACTTCGGCTCTTTTCCTTTCGCTTTCGCCTTCTTCAGCACCAACAAATCTACCCCTTTCGCTAGCTTCCGCAGCTCTTCCAACCGGTAGGTCCAGGTCGGGGTCGTAGGCGACGAGGCTCACGGCCGGCAACGGCCCTGAGGCACACTCCCGCAGCGGCACGATCCGGCGTTCGGTGGCCGCCAGATGGTTGCCGTCGAGGATGCTTGTGCTCATACCGGGCGCTGCGGTGCGCTTCGAAGAGGTGGTCGAGGACCGGAGGAGCCAGCAGGCGCTGCATAACCATCTGGGCCATCAGGGGCAGAGGACTGCGCGCGGCCAGACGCTCGACCAATCACCCTAGAGAGCAGCCGGGAAGATCACCAGTAGAGGGCCGTGGCGCGCCTTGGATCCATGACCTGCGGGGAGTTGTGGAGAAACCCCAAGCAACTTTTCCACACCCTCCGGAGAAAGCTGTGGAAAACCCGTGAATATCGAGCCCGATCAAAGAACCGTTCATCAGCTTGGATCCAAGAGGAAACCAGGAGAAATTAGAGGAAATTGTGTTCCCCCCAAGGATCAAACAGGCTGTGGAAAACCTTAGATACAAGCCCTCCACAGCTTGTGGACAGAAGTCTAAAAACCTGTGGAAAATTTGTGAATCACGTATAAAAAACCATGGGTCCAAAGATTTTTTGCACAAATCAAGATAGGTCTTGACAAAAATAAAAAACATTAGATTTTCGCCTATTCTTTTCATGGATCGCCAAAGATCCATGGTTGATCTTTTGTTCAGTCTCCAAATTAAACCCAACGTCCTGTGGAAAACTCTGTGGTCAAGTTCTTAGCATCCTCGGGGTTTCCAGTGGAAAGATGAGGTATTAATGTACCCCAGTTCTGGGTATTCTTTCAAACCACCCCGGTTCATCCACCAGTTATCCCCAGGGATGTGGAGAAAATTCACCAAGGACACAAAGGGGTTACAAGGTTATCCCCAAAATCCACAGGGTCTACTACTGCCCCGATCCTTTTTAAATTTTTAGATCAGAGATCATAGAAGAACCAAGCTCTGGAGCCAGACTGACCTTGGATCCAAGCGTCCCAGATGGCTCCCAAGAGGTTCAAGGGAGAGCCAGGAAAGAAGCCCTCTAGGAAGAAGAAGCATCCTTCGAGGAGGAGCATAGCCCAGGGTTCAGAGAGAGGGCCAAATTCACAGGAGGCATTTTCTCGCCCTCCGTGGGTTTCTAGTTCAGGAGCGGTGGCCGTTGCGGGGGCAACAACGCGAGGGTATCGGGGGCTTCATGGATCTAACCGTCTCGAAGAAGGATTTGCTGCGAATGGCCAAGCGTGCTCAAGCAGTGGCTGACAAAAAGAGCACAATGCCAATGCTGTCGAACGTACTGTTGGACGGGACTACAAGCGGGGAGCTGAAGGTCCAAGCGACGGATCTATACCTCTCAGTCAGCGGGAGAATCACAGCGGAGGTCCGGAAGCGAGGAGCCATCGCGCTACAGGCCAAGGATCTCTTTGATCGGGTGAACATCATGCCGGAGGGGCCGGTACACATCTCCACACTAGATAACGGCACCACAACGAGAATTCGCACGGGGGTGGGGAAGTTGGAGTTCCGTCTCTCTGGGGTTCCCGGTGGGGATTTCCCGACACTTCCGGTACCTCCAGAAAATGCGCAGCGCTACAAGCTACCGGCGGAACTTGTGAAGCGGTTGATCAACCACACCAAGTTCAGTATCTCACCTGACGACACACGCCCCAACCTCAACAGTGCTCTCTTCGAGTGGTACGAAAACCGGCTGAAGATGGTAACCACAGACGGGCACCGGCTATCGAAGATGGAGGTTGTACTAGGAGAGAACCAGGGGGCAGCCTCCTCACTGCTGCTGCCGCTCAAAGCCATTGGCGAGCTAGAACGGCTAGCAGAGGAGGCACTAGCGGAAGCCAAGGGAGAGAAGGACAGCCCTCCGCCTTACATAGTGCTAATTCCATCGGAGGGGAGCGCCTTCTTCGATGTGGCCGGTGTTCTCTTCAGCGTCAAGTTGGTAGATGCCCAGTTCCCCTCCTACAAGAAGGTAATCCCAGAACACTCCAGCCGGACAGCACGTATCGCTACGTCAGGTTTCGCCGAGCGTCTGCGAGCGGTGAGCCTCGCCGCCAACGACCGGACCGGAGGCATCAAACTCACCCTAGCGCCAGGAATACTACGGATCTCCAGCGAGAGCCCAGATCGAGGGGAAGCCAGCGATGAGCTTCCTATGGATTACCAGGGAAATGAGATCGTCATTGGCTTTAACGCCAAGTACTTCCAAGATGTCCTCACGGCCATCAAGGAAGACAGTGACGATGTTCTTCTAGGACTCTCTGGGGAGCTAGATCCAGCAGTACTACGGCCTGCCTACTCTTCAGAGGAAGACGCTGCCCGCTTCGATTTCGTCGCTGTCGTGATGCCGATGCGCATTTGAATGGAGCCTCTCCTCCTTGAGCACATCGCCATACGTAACTTCCGGAACATCGAGCGAGCTGAGCTGAAACCTGGCCGGAGGCTCACTGTCATCAGCGGCAACAATGGCCAAGGGAAGACATCTCTGCTTGAGGCAATTTACTTTGCTGCCACCTCCAAAAGCTTCCGCACCCCCAGACTTGCTGAAGTGACACGACATCAGCAGCTGCTTACCTCAGTGAGAGCTCATTTTCGTGACGGACCAGCAGGGATGATTCGAGAGCAGATCGCCAGCATCAACGAGGGGAAGCGAATCGTGAAGATTGACGAGCGCCGTCCTCCGTCTCTGGCTTCCTACGCCGTTCGGTCACCAGTGGTTTGCTTCCACAACGCCGAGCTAGAACTATCGCTTGGCCCTGCCGCCACACGTCGCATGCTGCTCGACCGGGTCTCCCTGTTCCTAGAACCTTCGAGCATCGACCACCGGGAACGCTACCGGAAAGCACTTCGGGAGCGACAGAAAGCCCTAACACTCCGAGGTGCTGAGGCAACGGAGCTTTCTCCCTACGAGGAACTCTGTGCTCGACACGGAGCGGCAATATCTCGGGCGAGAGGGCGGGCTGCAGAGGCAGTCAATGCTCACCTGGCGGAGATATTCGCTCAGATTGCTGCGCCTGGCCCCTCCTTGAAGGCAACCTTTAGGCGAGGAGGAAGTGACGAAGAAGAAGTGATGCTCCAAGAACTTCGCGCACGTCGCCCACGAGACCGGACTCGAGGTGTTTCTAGCTTCGGGCCTCATCGGGACGAGCTGCTATTGACCCTTGATCAACATCCCGTCCGGATCGTTGCATCCCAAGGGCAGCACCGAGCTATCACGCTAGCACTCAAGCTAGCTGAGTTCCAGGCTATCGCCCGAGCCCGAGGCGTTCTGCCAGTACTTCTTCTTGATGATGTTTCCAGCGAGCTGGATCGAGATCGCACTTCCGCACTCCTCCTGCTGCTAGGCCACACAGGTGCTCAGATATTTCTCACTACTACTCGCCCAGAGCTAATCCTTACTCCTTGGGTAGAACCGCAAGATCGTGTCGACGTGATCCTTCGAGCCGGCTCCCTCGAGCCCTTCTTCATCCCTTGAGACGACGTCGACCACATCCCGAATTGAGGCACACCGGAGGACAGAAAATAACCTCCGCAAAGGTAGCAATTGGGGGGGGGAGGCGCTATGCTCCCTTGCGTACCAATACTCGAAAATTCCAGAGAAAAATGACCCAACCTCCCCCGAATCACCCCTCCTTCACTGACACCTCCCTGCTCCCTGTGACCCCACTGCCCCACGAGGCTCCTCCTGAAGCTCACGATGAGGAAGAGGAGCCAGCCAAGAGTGAGGGGTACGGAGCGAGTGCCATCCAGGTGCTCGAGGGATTGGAGGCTGTACGCAAGCGGCCTGGCATGTACATCGGCAACGTGGTCGACGGGACTGCGCTTCATCACCTCATTTGGGAAGTCATCGACAATTCCGTAGACGAACACCTTGCAGGCTACTGCAAGCTTATTGAGGTCGCCCTACTGAGGGACGGTTCGATAATGGTGAATGACGACGGCCGAGGCATTCCTGTCGGGATGCACGAGCGCGGAGTTTCCGCCGCCGAGGTGGTGATGACGAAGCTACACGCAGGCGGAAAGTTCAACAACAAAACTTACGCGATCTCTGCAGGTACTCACGGCGTAGGCGTTAGTGCAGTCAACGCAGTAAGCAAGGTGTTGATTCTGGAGGTTCGCCGGGAGGGCAACCTCTGGCGGCAGGAGTACAGGAAGGGCGCTCCAGTGGAGCCCCTCACCGCGATCCGTCCCCTGGAGGAAGGTGAGAAGACAGGTACCCGCATCACCTTCCTTCCCGATCCTGAGATCTTCCCTGCCAACGAGGAAAATATATTCAACTACGACACCATCGTATCAAGGCTCCGTGAGCATGCCTTCCTCAACCCTGGCCTTCGTATCACGTTCGTCGACGAACACACTGAGCGCCGTGAGTTCTTCGAGTACACCGGTGGCATTGTCGACTACGTAGCTCTGATCAATCAGGGAAAATCCCCTGTTCATCCTGAGGTGATTCGCATCTCTGGTACTCAAGACGGCATCCAGGTTGACCTAGCTCTCCAGTGGAACGAAACCTACAACGAGATTGCCTTCTGCTACACCAACAACGTTCGGAACAAGGACGGAGGAACCCACCTCACCGGGCTTAAGGGGGCACTCACCCGAACTTTCAACAACTACGCCATGCAAAACAATCTCCTTAAGGAGATTAAGCAGCCTCTCCAGGGAGAAGATGTACGTGAGGGTTTGACTACGGTCATCAGCGTCAAGCACCCTTCTCCCAGCTACAGCAGCCAAACGAAGGAGAAGTTGGTCAGCGGCGAGGTCAAGGGCATTGTCGAGAATCTCGTCAATGAACGGTTGGCAAGGTTTTTTGAGGAGAACCCGCAGATTGCTCGGAAGATCATCGAGAAGGCACTGATGGCAGCGAAGGCCCGGGAGGCTGCTCGAAAGGCTCGGGAGGCTATCCGAAAAGGGCCGGACATCGCCACCCTCTCCGGCAAGCTGGCTGACTGTCAGTCAAAAGATCCAGCAGAAAGTGAACTCTACATTGTTGAGGGGGAGAGCGCCGGAGGTTCCGCCAAGCAGGGTCGCAACCGGAAGTTTCAGGCCATCCTTCCCCTTAAAGGAAAGATCCTCAATGTAGAGCGGGCTCGTATGGACAAGATGCTCTCCTCCCAGGAGGTCGGCACACTCATCTCCGCTCTTGGGGTCAACCTTGTCGAGAGGAGCGAGGAAGCTGGTGGTGGCTGGCAATTCGACACCACCAACATCCGCTATCACCGGGTGATTCTAATGAGTATCGACGGCGAAGAGCACGTATTCATTCGCAACGAACAGGGTATTCGAATGGTGGAAATTGGCCTGTTCATCGATCATGTGCTCACCCGCCATAAGACTACTGAGGAGGGGCCTCATGGTTACACCAAGGTTGCAGGTCAACCTCTTGGTGACGTGCTCTGCTTTAGCCTGAAGAAGCACCAAACTCAATTTCAACCTATCAAGGCAGTTATCCGCCACGACATCAAGGAGCCGCTGTTCGAGGTCCGCACAGTTCACGGACGCTCCGT
Organism: Polyangiaceae bacterium; assembly: GCA_025057345.1. Lineage (GTDB taxonomy): Bacteria > Myxococcota_A > Polyangia > Polyangiales > Polyangiaceae > JANWXX01. The sequence continues at coordinate 10,143 of JANWXX010000011.1, forward strand.
CCGAGTGACTGGAAGCCACAGTATCTTCACCTACGAGGAGGGGGAGATACGGCTCAAGCGAGGGAACGAATTGAAGGTTGGGGACAAGGTTGTTGCCCCACGGAGGATCTGTTTCGGAGGTGAGGCCACCGGTGAGATCGATCTTCTCCGGGAACTACACCAACTCCCTGATGCTGCTGCTGAGATTTGGGTGCGTGGTCCTGCAGTTGAAGAATGGTACAAAGACAAGAGAAAGCACAGTGGCTCCTCTTCAAACAAGGTGCAGGATTATGTACGGCTCACGATGCTAGATAGGGAGGATCTCGTCTTCTTCGCTGACCGGACCGATCTTGAACTTATTTCAGATTATCATGGAAAAGGAGGGATCAAGCGGTTTGTCCGGGTCAACGAGGAGTTGATGAAGCTCTTTGGGTTTTACCTAGCTGAAGGTTCTTGCTCCGACAGAAACGGGATCCAGCTTGCCATAGGGTTGCACAACGCCTCCCTTCTTTCGGAGATAGCAGTGAATTTTTCCGGGGTCTTCGGTCTTCCTGGGAAGATCTGCGAGCAAAATGAGCGGACCGGGGAACTCCGCTTGAGCAATCGTGCGGCGGCTCTCGTATGGCAGCATGTATTCGGATTTCACAAGGTAGATTTGCATGCCAAGCAGCTACCTGCGCTGGTGTTTTCCACACCTGAACCGCTGCGGATCGCATTTCTTCGAGGCTATTTGATGTGTGGAGGTTCCTTGGGGGAGGGATACCTCTCCTTTGAGACGTCCTCCCGAGACATTGCGAGCGGGGTACTCTACCTTCTGTCTAGCTTTGGGGTTGTTGCCTCGCTGTTGGAGGTTCCATACAGCACGATGAGACAACCCTCAGGTCAGGATCGGGGAGCCCGATCATCCTATTGGTCCCTCATCGTTGACTCCAAGGAAGATCTGCTGCACATCCGCGGGGTTTGGGAAGGGCTCTCGACGGAAGGTATGTTGACAGCCTGCCTTAACAAGGAAGACTCAAATGCACACAGCCGTTTCGACACTATCGATGGTGATCTAATCGCCCTGGAGATCAGCTCAATCCGCGAGGTACAGTCTAGCAAGGGGAAGGTGTATGATTTCTCTGTGGAGGGGGACGAAAATTTCATCGCTGGGGTAGGCGGCCTCTGCTGCCATAACACCGACGCCGACGTAGATGGAAGTCACATACGTACGCTTCTACTTACGTTCTTCTACCGGCAGATGCCCCAAGTGATCGAGAATGGTTTTCTCTACATTGCACAGCCTCCTCTTTATAGGGTCCGCAAGGGCAAAAAAGATCTCTACGTGAAAGACCAGAACGCCCTAGAGAACCTTCTGCTAGAAAATGCAGTGGAGGGAGTCGAACTGTCCACCTCCAACCATTTTACGATCTCTGGGGCTCCACTCTACAACTTTGCCAAGAGCATGCGTGCTGCCCACCGCGCCCTCGATCACCTAGGCAAGCGTTGCGACAAGCGAATCCTTGGGGAAGCAGCTCGCTTGGGGATCACCCGAGAGAACCTTGGAGATCCAGAGAAGATCCAGACGCTCAAGGAGAGGTTGGAGTCCCGCTATCCAGACTGGAAGCCCTTGACGGCGGAGATTCAGTCTGTAGCAGATGAGGTGCAGCTCTCTATTCGCCCACGGCTTGGCTCAACGGGGCGTGCTAGCGTGTTGTCCGCCCATCTCCTGGAGAACCGCGACTACCGGGAAGTGCTGGCCTTCGAGCAAGATCTTTCTGCACTGGGCCCGGCACCCTACACGGTACGTATCGTTGGCAGCAATTCTGAGGGAGAGAAGCTAACAGATAGCGATGCACTCTATGCCTACCTGGATGAGCGCGGGCGCCGCGGCCTCACCATCAGCCGGTACAAGGGCCTCGGGGAGATGAACGCCGAGGAGCTCTGGGAAACCACCATGAACCCAGATGCACGGACACTCCTCAAGGTCGAGCTAGGCGATAGCGTGAACACCGACGCACTCTTCTCCAAGCTCATGGGAGAGAACGTGGAGGACCGCCGGAAGTTCATCGAGGACAACGCGCTCAATGTACGGAACCTCGATATATAAAAGCTCCGGTAGGTTGTAACGATTTGTCTCGATTGTCGTGACGGGTGAAGGTTCCAGATTTTTTGCGCACCCCTCTAAAGACCGTGTATGGACTGAGGTATGAAGATTTCTCATGCAGTTTTGATGGCGTGGATCACTGCTGTGGTAGTAGCAGCGGGTTGTGACAAGAAGAGCGAGGAAGGGGCGTCGGGGAGTACCGCAGGGACTAGCGGTACAGTGAGTGGTAACCCAACCAGCACGACGACCACCCCCACGCCGACCACGGTAGCAACCCCCCGGACCACAGCCACGATCCGAGTAGGTGCTGCAGGTGCCGCAGGTGCTGCAGGTGCTGCGGGCGCAGGTGGTAGAGCTGGTGCTGGGGGCACCGCGTCTGCGGGTGCGGCAGGAGCCGCGGCGGGTGGCGCAGCAGGCGCTACCCCGGTGGGCGCTGGGGGTGCTGCGGCTGGCGGTGCAGCAGGCGCTGCCCCGACAGGTGCGGCAGGCGCTGCAGCCGGCGGCGCAGCAGGGGCACCTCCTGGCGGGCGTCCACCAGGGATTCTGAAGCTTCCTGGTAAGAAATAAAAGATCCGAGGTATCCACGAGCTGAGCTCGGCGGGTTTTTGCCCTGCCGGGCTTTTCAATCCATGGCAGAGCCTGAGCTATGATTCCTCGATATAGCCCCCGCGAGTTCGTCGAGATCTGGTCTCCTGAGTCTCGCTATGCAACTTGGCTTGAAGTCGAATTGTGCGCCTGCGAGGCCATGGAGGTCAGTGGTTTGGTTCCTGCTGGTACTGCGGCATCTCTCCGGGCCATGAACCTGACACCAAGGCTAGATACGGCGCGGATCGAGGAGATCGAGAGCACCGTGAAGCACGACGTCATCGCATTTCTGACGCATGTGGAGGAGCTAGCAGGGCCACCAGCACGGTGGCTACACCGTGGGATGACGAGCAGCGACGTGCTGGATACAAGTTTGGCCCTGCTGTTGGTGCGAGCTACAGACGGGCTGATCCAGCGGCAACAGGCGTACTATAACACACTGATGGTTCGAGCCCGAGAGTATGCAGGGACAGCGATGATCGGGCGATCTCACGGAATTCACGCAGAACCGATCACGTTCGGGCTTGCACTAGCGGGGCATGCTGCGGAGGCACGCCGTGGTGTGGAGCGGCTCCGGCAGGCAAGGGCTGAGGTAGCCGTGGGGAAGATTTCTGGTGTCGTGGGAACTTACGCTCATCTTTCTCCCCAGATCGAGGCGGAAGCACTAAGGCGACTCGGGCTTACCTCGGAAACTATTTCGACGCAGGTGGTAGCTCGGGATCGCCACGCCAGCTACTTTGCCATACTGGCGGTGGTAGGTGCTGGGATCGAGCGGCTGGCAACCAACGTACGCCACTGGCAGCGGACCGAGGTAGGCGAGGCAGAGGAGCCCTTCACTGCTGGGCAGAAGGGCTCTTCTGCGATGCCCCACAAGCGTAACCCGATCCTGAGCGAGAACCTGACAGGGCTGGCACGCCTACTCCGGGGCTATATGGTTCCTGCGCTGGAAGACGTGGCCCTTTGGCACGAACGGGACATCTCCCACTCCAGCGTTGAGCGGGTCATTGCTCCAGATGCGACCACCACCCTTGCTTTTATGCAGGAACGGGCTCGGGGCATAGTCGAGGGGATGGTGGTCTACCCGGAGCGTTTGAAGGCCAACCTGGACCGCACCGGGGGCCTGTTCTTTAGTGAGGCGCTGCTGCTTGCGCTGGTGGAGAAGGGGGTAGCCAGGCAGCAGGGATACGTGCTGGTACAGCGGAACGCAATGAAAGCCATCCGGGGGGAGGGATCATTTTTGGAGAACCTGCTAGCGGATATAGAGGTACGAGAGCTGCTAAGCGAGGAGGAGATTCGGCGAACCTTCGATCAAGAGCATGCACTCCGCTATGCCCGGGAGCTGGTGGAGCGAGCCCTCGGGTAATCAGAGCTTCCGGAAGCAAGAGCAGGTGGCCGCCCCTCCAGCTGCGGGAGGAACTTGGAAAGAGTAGAGGAGGTTGTAGGAATGTAGCGAGGGGCAGAGGTGGTGTCGGCTGAAGATGGCGTTGTATGGACGGCTGACGAAGGTTGTAGGGAGGAATGAGAAAGCAGTAGAGCAAGGAGCGAAGAATAAGGAAAACGAGGGGCGCTAAGATGCTTAGTCGAAGCGTTCGAAGTGAACCCGATCCCTAGGTACCCCGATCTGCTTTCTCATCAGGTCGCGCACTGCTTTGACCATACGCTCCAAGCCACAGACGAATAGATGAGGTGGTGCTCCTTCTGCTTGCTCTTGCAGTGAGTACCAGAGCCCTGCTGCATGCTCTTGCACATAGCCTCGCCGTCCTGTCCATCCCTTTCCAGGGCGTGAAAGTGTGACATGGACTTGCAGGTTAGGGTGTCGTCGCTGAAGCTCCTCCAGCTCATCTCGGTATAGGATATCCTCTTCGTAGCGTACACCAAGGAGGACCATCATCGGTTCGGTAGCTCCGGCACGCAAAGCGGTGAGGATCATGCTTCGAAGTGGAGTGAGGCCAGTGCCGGTAGCGACGAAAAGGGAGGGGACACCGGCGGGGCGGGTGAAGAATCCCTGAGGCCCAGTAGCCTGGAGCCTAGCGCCTGGCGGGAGGGTATGAAGCAGAGTGGAGCCATGGCCTCCCTGCACCAGGGTTACCGCTAGCTCAAAGCGACTGGTTCCGTCCGGTGCGGAAGCGATGGAGTAAGAGCGACGCAGGGGTGGCCCCGAGGGATTCACCGGGAGAGCCAAGCTAAGCCACTGGCCTGGCTCGAAGTTCAGGGGTGCATCCTCCCGCTGGAACACTAGCTCGCGGACCGAGGGGGTGAGCTGGCGTGTCGAGAGCAGGAGAACAGGGAAGGTTGGGGGCAGAGTCATAACCTGTTTCGTGTTCCGGCTGGGCGGCGGTCGAGCTCCTCAGGACGGAAGGCTACTTTGGGCTTAATGCGAGATTGACTAGCCAGCGCGTGCTCCATGCGCAGCAGCGCCTCGACCACGTCGTCGACTCCGAGCCCCCGAGCACGCGCTGCACGAAGGATGGGTGGGAGCAGAGGGAGTGCCTCCTCTGGGAGCCACACCCGCCCTGGGAGTACTGCGCAACCATCCGCTCCAGCCACCAACCGTCCCACGAAGGGCACCCCCTGGACCTCTCGCAGCGCCCGCCCAACATCGTCCCGAGCGAGAAGCAAAAAGGTGCCACCTCCCCAGAGATCTCGGAGGCAGGGAGTTCTGTTTTCCAAGAAGGGTACAAAGACACCCCTTTGGGCCCTGGCGAAGACCAAGGCCAGGGAACGTTCGGCGGGATCGTTGAAGGAAGGGGCAAGGAGATAGGCGAGACCACCAGAGACGAGGGCATCCTCCCAGGAGGCATCGTCGCGAGCAGCGCGTGCGGGATGATCCAAGGGGAAGGAGCCAGAGCGCTGCTCGAAGGCAGAGCGGAGCTTTTGGGCCTTTACATCCAAAGGAGGCGAGGAGGCTCGGAGCAGCAGTTCGTCGTAGACGGCAGAGAGGGTGGGGGTCAGGGGCGAACCTCGTGGGGCTGGTATACGACAGAGAAGCCCGGGGAAGAGAGGGGTGTGTGCTAGGATGAGGGGAGCACATGGCGAAAAATCGCGTCTTCTTTCCTCAGAAAGCCCTGGATCTGTGGCTCTCCGAAGGGCGCATTGACCTAACGGGCGACGAGCTGACGCTGAAAGCGGAGGGGCGTACCTTCCGGATCACCGAGGCGGTACGGGTGCTGCGGGAAGTGACCGGGACGCCAGATGCTTACGATCTCGTGGGTCGTGTGAAGAGTCGCGTATTTTTGGACGCACTAGAGTCGGAACTTCTGGAAACCAGCATGTTGATTGGGGACAACGCCTACGATGTTGTGCCGGGCTTCCTGGGGATTCCCCAAGGTACGTTTGCGGAGCACATGGCCCAATCGAAGCGTACTTCCGCACCGGAGGCGAAGTCACCGACGACAGATGAGGAGCTGCTAGCGCTCTTCCTTGCGCGGGAGCCATGAGGGATGACCGCGAGGGTTGAGCTTGTTTCGTTTCTGGTGGGCGCGCTAGCCTACCTCGCAGCATCTGTAATGTTTTTCGTGAAGATTCTCCAGCGGGAGGATGGCTTGCGAGGAGGCTCCTGGTTGCTGGGGGCAGGTGCTCTTGCGCATCTGGTGTACATGACGTTGGCGAGCGCGGTAGCCCGAGTTTGCCCGGTGGAGAGCGTGAATTTTGCCCTTTCAGTAGCCTCGTTGGTAGCGACGGGGGCGTTTCTTTTGATGCGACTGCGGTGGTCCCTGGATGCACTGGGGGTGGTGGTAGCGCCACTAGGGCTAGTGCCGCTCCTTGGGACAAGACTTGCGGGGCTAGATGCGGCTGGGCAGCGGTTGCCCCCAGTTTTTCTAGCACTGCATGTGGGGGCGAACCTGGTGGGGCTAGCGCTGTTCACCTTGGCTGGGGCGTCGGCCGCTTTTTACCTGTTTGTTGAACGGAGGCTGAAGCAGAAGCGATTTGCCTCGGTTGCTGGCAGACTACCGCCACTAGATACGCTGGACCAGGTAGAACACCGTTTTCTGATGACGGGTTTCCCGCTGCTTACGCTGGGGATCATCACTGGGACGGTGTGGGCTCACCGGCTCCACATCGGTGCGGGGAGTGAGCTTTGGAGGGCAGTTCTATCGGTGCTCACCTGGCTGGTACTGGGTGGTGTACTGCTGCTGCGAGTAGCTGCCGGATGGCGAGGGCGCAGAGCGGCGGTAGGGACAATCGCCGGACTCCTGTTTGCACTGCTGGTGCTCGTGGGATACCTGGTGAGGCCGTTGCAGGCGGAAGGTACGATAAGGTTTCGGGGTGAGGTGAGCGCATGATGGTTGTCGTAGGGCTTTCACACCGGACTGCGCCCCTGGAGATCCGAGAGAAGCTGGCGCTCCCTAGGGAGCAGCTCGGGGATCTCCTCCGGCAACTTGTCGACCAACCTGAGCTGGGGGAGGTACTCTGTGTATCTACTTGCAATCGGGTTGAGATAATTGCTGTTCCCCGGGAGAACAACCCTCAAGGGCTTTCCCGAGCGAGCGATGTTCTGCGGAGGTTCCTGGAAGAGATTGCCCGGAGCAATGGGGGAGGCGAGATCGGGCGGCACCTTTATGCACACCGGGGTTACGATGCGGCACTACACCTGTTCCGAGTAGCCTCATCTCTTGATTCGATTGTAGTGGGGGAACCACAAATTCTTGGCCAAGTGAAGGAGGCCTTCGAAGAAGCGCAGGCAGCAGGCACTGCCGGTACGGTACTGACGCGGGTAGTAAGCCGGGCTCTCCATGCAGCCAAGCGAGTGCGCTCTGAGACAGCCATTGGAGAAGGGCAGGTGTCGGTTTCTAGTGTGGCGGTCGATCTAGCGCGCCAGATTTTCGGGGCGCTGGCCGGGCGTGTAGTGCTTCTAATAGGTGCAGGGGAGATGGCTGAGGCGGCAGCCCAATCTTTGGAGCATGCGGGTGCTCGCTTGGTGGTCGTTAACCGGAGCCATGAGCGCGGTGTCGAGTTGGCGCAACGGGTAGGTGGGGTATCCTGCCCATGGTCCGAGCTAGACGCTGCAGTGTTGGAGGCGGACGTTGTGATCTCAAGCACATCGAGCCGCGGCTTTGTGCTTCCCAGAGAGTTGGTGGCTCGCTCAGTGCGCCAGCGAAGGGGCCGAGCCCTGTTTCTCATCGATATTGCCGTCCCCCGTGACATTGACCCGGACGTGAATTCTCTCGACAATGTATTCCTTTACGACATTGATGACCTAGAGGGTATCGTTCAAGAAACCCGCAAGGGCCGAGCTATTGAGGCGCAGAAGGCGGAGAGCATTGTTGCGGAAGAAGTTCGTGCTTTGGATGCATGGATCGAGGCTCGGGGCGTCACCCCTACGATTGTCGCCCTGCGTACCAAGGTCCGCGCCACCCTTCAGACCGAACTGGAACGTTCCCTCGCTGGCCGCCTGCGTCACCTCCATGAATCCGATCGCGCTGCCCTTAACGCCATGCTCGACGCGGCGGTCAACAAGCTCCTCCATGCCCCCACCACCCATTTGCGGAAAGCTGCCTCCGAGCCTCGTGGAGAGCAGATGGCTCGGATGCTCCGCGACCTCTTCGATTTGCCCGAGGTATCCATCGTTGCCGATGCGGCCGACGCCAAGAGCAGCAAGAAGAATTGATGACTCCTCTTATCCTTGCTACCCGGAAATCCCAGCTCGCTCTTGCTCAGGCCCGTGCATGGTGCGCCATCTTGGAGGCCGCTCACCCAGGTCTTCAAGTGGACGAACTCCATGTCGTCACTACCGGCGACCGGGTTATTGACCGACCCCTCCAAGAGATTGGTGGTAAGGGTCTCTTCCTCAAAGAGATCGAAGAGGCTCTCGTGGAAGGACGCGCCCACTTCGCGGTCCACTCTATCAAGGATGTTCCCGCTACTCTCGCCCCGGGGTTGATTCTTGCTGCCGTCCCCCCCCGGGAGGATCCCCGCGACGTCCTCGTCTCTCGCTCGGGGGCCTCCCTCCTCGACCTACCCCCTGGTGCTCGCGTCGGTACCTCCAGCCTCCGCCGCTCCACCTTGCTCCGCCGTATCCGTCCGGACCTTCTCTACATCCCCCTGCGGGGTAACGTGGATACCCGGCTCCGTAAGGTGCGGGAGGGTGAGGTAGACGCTGCCATTTTGGCCCTTGCCGGGCTTCGGAGGCTGGGCCTTGCAGGAGAGGTCACCCAGATCCTCGATCCGGACCAATGCCTCCCTGCCGCAGGCCAGGGTGCTCTCGGCATTGAGTGCCGCTCCGAGGATGTGGAGGTCTGTGCCCTGCTAAGGGCTACTCATGATCCGGAGACAGCAGTGGCGGTAGCCTGTGAGCGGGGAGTACTGCTGGCAGCGGAGGGTTCTTGCCGGCTTCCTATCGCAGCCTTTGCGCAGCGGGAAGGGGAGGGTCTGCGACTGCGAGCGATGGTAGCAGATCCAGACGGCAGTCGGTTGCGCCTAGCTGACGAGCAATTTTCTTGGCCTTCAGACGAGGATGAGGCTCACTGTCTCGGCGTCGAGGTCGGGCGTCGGCTTCGGAGAGAGAGCTTAGGTGGCTGCGGGCGGGGTGAGTCGTATCATATCCATCTCCAGGTTCTGGCGTACGTAGTTCACTGTGCGCTCCCGGAGGATGGTCTTGGTCCTAGCGTAAGCGTTGCCGGGGAGCGCAGCGAGGCGAGCAGCTTCTCGGGTGGCCTCCTCCAGCAGGGTGGCCTCGTCGATGACCCGATCCAAGTAGCCTGCTTCAACGGCCTCATCCGGGGTGTAGATCCGAGCGAAAAGAGTAGCTTCTTGGAGGGCATGGGGGTTGAGGCGGTCGCGAGCCAGCTCCATGGCGAGGATAGGGACCGGCATGCCGATCTGCACCTCGTTGAGCCCGATGCGGAAGGCTCCCTGGGCACCAATTCGCAGGTCACCGGTAAGCACAGTGAGGGCACCGCCGGCCAGCGCATGGCCCGAGCAGGCAACGACAAGAGGTTTAGGGAAGAGATAGAGCCGCAGAAGGAAGTCAGCTCCGCGGGTCACCAGGGCGCGGGCGCTATCGGCTCCCTTTGTCATCTCCCGCAGGTCAAAGCCGGCGCAGAAGCGTCCAGGACGTCCGGTGATCACCACCGCAGAGGCCTCCTGCTCAGCGCGGTTCAACGCTGCTTCCACCTCATCCATCATCGCGTAGCTGAGAGCGTTAGCTTTGCCGTCATCCATGCGGATGATCGCAGTCTTGTCGCTGAGGATGTAGTCGGTCACGGTCATGGTTTACTCCGGTTCAGGTACCGTATGGCACTCTTCCGATGGGCACCGAGGATCGAGATTCAGGGGTCGAGGGACCAGGAGAGGGCCTCCAGCAACCGGGCCCTGCGCTCCAGGGCGGGAGCTTCCCGAAGCAGCGGCACCAGGGCTCGCTGCTGCCAGGCCACCAGGCGGCGCAGGCCTTCGGGCTGCTCTGCCGCTTCACCGAAGAGGCTCCGGTCGAGCCGCTGCACCATCGCCAGTGCGGAAGCATAGGCGAGGACGTCACCACTCTGTTCCCGGGAGAGGGCCTCGATATCATCTGTATAACGGAGGACCATGCGATGAGATGCGATGACAAGAGCCCCTGTGACCGCGTCTCTAGCCTCGACCCGCACTGACAGTCGATAGGTTTCCCCCTGAACGAAGGGCGGTACCGTCACCCGGAGCAGCTCTGTGCGCCTCTGCCCCACCTCCAGTTCGTCGAGGTACAGCTCGTCTTCGTCGAGCAGTGAGCCGATTTGCCCCGCGGTTGCTTCGATCACATGCGCTGGGGCCGGCGAAGACGAGATCACCACCTTCACTTCCTTGAGCGACACCCCTCTCGACTCGGGCAGCACCGAATCCAGCACCGCTCTACGCTCCGGGCGGAGTACCTCCGGGGTCGCTACCTCCACCCGCACACCCACCGCTCTCAGCCTGCGGAGTATCTCCTCCTCAACGCTCTCCTCGGTCACCACTAGCACTGCGGTCGTAGTATCCGGGGCGGGATCTTGCTCGATCCAGCGTTGCACCAAGGCCACAGAACCAGAGAGATCTCGACCAGCAGAGCCCTGGGGCTTCATGATCATTCGCCGCCTGAGTGCTCCGTGGAAGAGGCTATGGTATTCGCAGGGAAGGAAGGGCAGGACGACGTGCGAGCCCCGGCTGTCGATCACCGCCACCTGATCCTCACTACCTAGCCCTGCCAGAGCCTCGCCAGCCAGCTTCGCGGTAGCCTCGCTCACGTCGTCCATGATCAGGATCAGTCGTAGAGGAGGGCGATCCTCCAGCCGCACTGCGACTGGGAGCGCCCCGAGGGCTCCTTGCCTGAGGAGGGCTTTACGGCGCGCGACCAGGGTGGCCAGAGTATCACTGGAGGCAAGGGAGAGCTCTACTAGAAGCTCACCACCCCAGGCAGGCACCAGCGCATCACTGGTCCGAAGGGTTACTGCCAGGAGTTCGGTTCGGAAATGCACTGGCTGAGCTGTCCGGTGCCAGCGCCCATCCGATGGCATCAGGAATCCAGTTGCAGGCTTGTAGGGTTCATAGGGGCTCTTACGGACCGCCGGTTGGGGTTGCTCCATCCAGTCGCGGAACTCGATGCCGTTAGCTGTGAGGACAGAGACGCCACGACGTGCACCTGGAGCCCAGACGAGCTGACCGTCGGAAGTAAGTGCCGGCATGGAGCAGCCGACAAGCGATACAGCCAGGAAACCAGGAAGCAAGCCTCGGAGTGGGCCCATACTGGGAGATAGACCCTTGCAGGCCTCTAGGCCAGGGGAGGGGGTTATTTATTGATGCGGATGCCCGGCGGGCGCCCTCCTGGAGGCTTGGAGGTAGGCTGGGTGGTAGGTTGTCCAGTGGGTTGGGTACCTGGCTGGGTACTACCGCTCCCGATACGAATGGGGCGCCCGCCAGGCGGCGGTGCAGTCGTCGTCCCTGGAACTACCGTGGGTTGTCCAGTGGGTTGGGTGGTGGGCTGGGTTCCAGGGCCGATCTTAGGGGGGGGGCCGTTGCCCGTAGAGGTGCCTGTAGGCTGGGTAGTTGGGGGCTTGGTGCCAGTATTGGTCGGGGGAGGCGGAGCTGTTGTGGTGGGAGGCGGCTCTGGGGTGAAGGTCGGGGTTGGGATCGTCGGTGGTAGGGTATCCGTAGGAGGCGGTGCTACAGGCGTGGTTGCTTCGGGAGGGTTGGTAGGGACCACGATGGGGCCGTGGTCATCGTCCCGGTCGCGCCCAACGAAGCGGGCTGCCAGCACAAGCGTCGGGATGCCAATAGCAAAGATTGCTATGGCGCCCATGAGGAGCTTGATGGTGGAATTTCCTCCGCCACTAGATCCGCCACTAGAGCGAGGGGTGTAAGCTGGAGCCGGCGGGATCCCGGGGGAAGGGATCATTGCTGGGGTGGGGACCATGGCCTGAGCCGCCACTGGCGCTGGCGTCATCACCGGCACGGGTGACCAGCCAGGTGGCTGAGCCAATGGGGGGGACCAGGCCGCTGCAGGCTCTGAGAAGAAGGGTGCAATTTGACCTACTTGGGTTGCTCCGGGAGGAGCGAAGCCTCCGGTGGATCCCATCATGGGTATAGGGGCACCGAGCTCGGTACGCTGGGGCTGGCGCTGAGCAGCAGGAGTGACTCCGGAGGTAATCGCACGAGCGACTGCATTTCCGTCGGGAAGGCGATCTTCAACCTTGAGAGCAAGGGCTCCGCGGAGGGCGTCGGACCAGCGATGGTTTGGAGGAACGGAGGGCCAGGGTTCGCCGGATCGGGAGATGGCCCGGTAGCGCTCAGCGTAGGTGGAGAGGGCACTGTCGTCCTCAACGCCGGTGGGATGGCAGCCGAAGAGGGTTTCGTAGGCGACGACACCGAGAGAGAAGACATCCTCGCAGGGGAGACCTTTGGCCACCTGCCAAAACATTGGGTCGATGCGCTCAGGAGGCATATAGGCTGGGGTTCCGATGACTGTGCCGACCTCCGTGAGAGGTTTGGGGTTGCCCTTGGGGGTAGCGATGCCGAAGTCGACGAGCTTGACACCGGACGGGTCGGAAGGGTTTTGGAAGAACGAGTGCTTGACTAGGATATTGGCGGGCTTGATGTCCCGGTGGACGATGCCATTGTCATGGAGGTAGCCGAGGGCTTGAGCGACATGGAGAAGAATGGCCTCGCGGGCAGGGCCATCGCAGCGGGGGTCACGGAGGGTATCTTGGAGATCGACGCCCTCGACCAACTCCATGGCGACAGCGAGAACGCCGAGGGAAGGGTCTTCGTGGACGCCGTGGCAGGTGACTACCGAGGGGTGTCCATGGGAGAGACGCGAGAGGGCTTCTGCTTCTCGTCGGACTCGCTCTACCATGGTAGTTGGGGTGCCCCGGACCGGGATGATCTTGAGTGCGACCGGCCCCCCCGTAGGCTGGCCAGACCCGTCGAGCGCGAACGCCTTCCACACCGAGCCCTGGCCACCCTGGCCGAGCTGCTGTTCCAGTGAGAAGTGAGCGATCCTAGTTCCCTTGTTTAGCCCGTACATGATGGCTCTTGTGGCTGAGACGTTTATGCCGAAAGAAGGGTCTGCCGGGCCTTGAGCACCCGAACCCCGCGTGAGTTTAGCCCAAACAGCGGCGTGATGCTCCTTTCCTGACCGGAAGAACCCCTCTACCCCTCCGGGGGCCCGCCGGAGTAGGCTTCTCACCACGATGGAGCCTAAGAGTCCCCGCGACACCCTGGAAGAAGTTCTGCGTTCAGTCCAGGGCGAGCCCCTCGTCATCCTAATCTCTGGTCATCCAGATCCGGACGCTATCGGGAGTGCGATGGCCCACCAGCGCATCTGCGAGTTCCTGGGTGTTCCTGCCACCATTGCTCATGTGTTGCCGCTCTCCCATCGGGAAAACCGTGCACTGGTGAAGCTACTCCATGTGGATATGCTCCAGGTGACCAGCCGTGACGATCTGGCGCGCTTCAAGTACTTGTCGCTGGTAGATACCCACACCCATGAGCCATCTATTGAGCTACCAGCGGATCTGAAGCTGCTGAGCGTTGTGGACCACCACCGGTCCCCGCGCCCTATCTCCGCCCCCTTCATTGAAATGCGCCCAGATATCGGCGCTACATGTACCCTCTACACCGGATACCTCCAGCAGGGCCTCGCCCCTCTGAGCAGCGAGCGACGAGAGGACATCCGGGTCGCCACTGCTCTGGTCTTCGGTATCCAGACCGACACGGATGACTTCAGCCTAGCCACCCCGACGGACTTCCTTGCTGCGGCTTACGCCAAGGCGTACTGCGATACTGACCTGCTCGCCCGCGTTGGACGCCGCACCATGGGTGCCAGTACCATGGATATTCTAGGCCGTGCCCTGGAGGATCTCCGCGTTGTCCGTGACTTCGCCTTTGCCGGTGTCGGCTTTGTTCCTGCTGGGGATCGTGACTCCATCGCAACGGCCGCCGATTTCATCCTTCGCCGAGAGGACATCGACACTGTTGTTGTCTATGGCATCGTCGAAGATCGTATTGACGGATCGCTCCGTACACGCAGTGCTGCCATTGACCCGGCGAACTTCCTCCAGACCGCCTTCGGCAAGGACCGTGCAGGCCGTCCCTACGGTGGTGGGCGTGCGGACAAGGGGGGCTTCCAGATCCCCCTTGGTATGCTCGCCGAGTGCGAGGATACCGAGGCCCTTTGGCGTATCTCCCAACAAGTCGTTCGCTCGGCCATTGCCAAAGTTATCCCCGAAATCGCCAAGTGA